>DATAFY010000003.1:0-2951 GCA_036257205.1 Steroidobacter sp.
CGAGAGTCGGTCGACCAATTTGCGCTCCATCGTGGATCGCATCCGGCCCTCGCTCGAGACATTGCTGGAAACGGAGCTGCGCACCGATCGCGAGGCGCTCATGCAGCGCGCGGTGCGCGCGAACATCCGCGCCTCCGCTCACCACTTGCGCCATGGATCGCGAATCATCGAAGAGCTGATCGAGAAGGACCAGCTGCTCGTCGTCGGAGCAGAGTATTCTCTCGCGACCGGCGTGGTGGAGTTTTTCGACGGTATCCCGGCGAGCCAGTGACTGCTCACCGCGAGTGGTGAATGCACCAGAGCCCAGCGCTCGCCAATCGCGGTCGCCTGCGCTATGACCATGCTGCAAACAGAGCGACTTTCGATGCATCTGCTGACCGAAGCGGATGCGCCTTTTATTCTGCGGCTCGTCAATGAGCCGTCCTGGATCCGGTTCATCGGCGACAAGGGCGTCCGCAATCTCGAGGATGCGCGACGCTATTTGCGCGAGGGCCCCCTGGATATGTACGCGCGCTGCGGCTTTGGTCTGTATCTCGTCACGCGCAAGGGCGATGGGACCGCCTTGGGCATGTGCGGCCTGATCAAGCGCGATGCGTTGCCGGACGTCGATATCGGCTTCGCGTTTGTGCCGGAGAGCTGGGGCAATGGTTACGCGGTGGAAGCGGCCTCCCGCGTGCTCGCGCATGGCCGCGACGACTTCGGGCTGCGGCGCATTGTCGCGATCACATCGCTCGACAATACCGCATCGATTCGCGTGCTTGAGCGAGTCGGAATGGCTTTCGAGCGCGTGATCGAACTCGCGCCCAACGATTCGGTCAAGCTGTTCTCCCGCATGTTTTGACGGTCCGACTCCGCGGCCCCGTTCAACCGTCGAGATCTGTCCCGGCGCTCGGCGCCTTTCCGTCCACGGAGTTGCGTCCGCCGCCCCTGTTCAATGCAAAAGCGGGGATTGCCTTATGCTCTAATCAGGGGAATTCGTCAGGAACAGGCGTGCTTCGCGGTGCGTAATGATTGCGCGCGCGGTCTGCTTTCCGGGAGCCTTGGACGACAATCCCACGGATGCGTGAATGCATGGCTGGAAACACAGAATCGGCCCAGGAGCAGGGCGACAAGACGACCGTCCCCGAACCATCTGGGTGCGGCGACTCGAATCTTGAACGTCGGCTGGCGCAGCGTTCCGAGGAGCTGGCGGCGGTCCGACGCGAACTGGACGCCTTCACGTACTCCGTCGCGCACGATTTTCGCGCCCCGCTGCGGCTGATTCACGCCCATGTGCAGATGCTGAGGGAGCAGCTCGACGCGGCCGCAGAACGCGACCCGCAGATCCACCTCGACCAGATTCAGCGCGGTGCGCAGCAGATGAGCACGCTCATCGACGGCATTTTGACGTTGTCGCGGCTGAACCAGTTGGAGATGAAATTTGGGTGCGTCCCGCTCAATGAACTGGTCATAGAAACCGTCAGCCGGCTCAAGGCGGAAAATTCCGCGCGCACGATCGAGTGGCGCATCGACCCGTTGCCGACCGTGTGGTGCGATCGGGACTTGATGTTGCAGGCGTTCTCGGCCCTGCTCGGCAACGCCGTCAAGTACTCAGCTTCGCGGGTGCGGCCGCGCATAGAGGTCGGGGCGGCGCACGACGGCGAGCGGCACATCTTCGTGCGGGACAACGGCGTCGGATTCGACATGCGCTATGCGGGGAAGCTGTTCGGCGCGTTTCAGCGTCTGCATCGGCAAGATGAATTCGAGGGCGTCGGCATAGGCCTTGCAGTCGCAAGGCGCATCGTCGAGCGCCACGGCGGCAGGATCTGGGCTGAGGGGAACATCGGCGAGGGCGCGGTGTTTCGCTTCACGCTCGCCGGACTGGAATAGGCTTAAGACGTCCGGCGTTTCGTTGTCCAGCGCGGCTCGTGAGTGGGCCTGTGGGGATGGGCGCGAGTCGCGACGGCCCCTGCACCCAGCGGAAAACGACAACGAACAACTACAAACCGTTTGACTGTTGGACGCGCAAGCTCGTGCGGGCGAGAGCGCGCGGTCGCTTCCTCTGTGCACAACCGATGAGGGGGAGGTGCAACGGGTGCAGGTTGCCCGCTTCGCGCTCTTGAGCGAAAGCAGCAAATCGCTGCCTGCTTCGTTATCCTTCGCGCTCCCGCACAACATGCTCTACCCCATGCTCGAACGTTACGACCATGCGGCCCTCGAGTCGCAGGCTCAGGATTTCTGGAACCGCACCGGCGCTTTCAAGGCGATCGAGGACCCCAACAGGCCGAAGTACTACTGCCTGTCTATGTTCCCGTATCCGAGCGGACGTTTGCACATGGGGCACGTCCGCAACTACACGATCGGCGATGTGATCACGCGCTTCATGCGCATGCAGGGCTACAACGTTTTGCAGCCGATGGGCTGGGATGCCTTTGGACTGCCCGCGGAAAACGCTGCAATGAAGAACGGCGTGCCGCCTGCGCAATGGACATACGAGAACATCGCCTACATGAAGCGGCAGCTGCTCGCGATCGGCCCGGTGATCGACTGGGATCGCGAGCTCGCAACTTGCCAGCCCGAGTATTACAAGTGGAACCAGTGGCTCTTCCTGCGCATGCTGGAGAAGGGCATCGCCTACAAGAAAACGGGCGTGGTCAATTGGGACCCGATCGACCAGACGGTGCTGGCGAACGAACAAGTGATCGATGGACGCGGCTGGCGCACGGGCGCGCCTGTAGAGAAGCGCGAAATTCCGATGTACTACCTGCGCATCACGGCCTATGCCGAGGACCTGTTAGGCGCGCTTGATGAATTGCACGGCTGGCCCGAGCGCGTGCGTACGATGCAGGCGAACTGGATCGGGCGCAGCGAGGGCGTGCGCATCGGTTTTCCGTATGAGCTGAACGGCGAGCGCAAGACCCTCAACGTGTTCACAACGCGCGCCGACACTCTCATGGGCGCGACGTTTTGCG
>DATAFY010000009.1:0-3534 GCA_036257205.1 Steroidobacter sp.
GCGCGACGGTTCGCCCGTGCACGCGGAGATCGGACCGCAAGACCGCTATCAACAATTCACCTTCAGCGGCATCGCAGCCGACATCTCCACAATGATCGTGCGGCCGACGTCCCCACTCGTCGCGACGCGCTGTGAAGGCGGGGACTGTCCGCCGGCGTGTGAGGGCGAGAACTGCCCGGCTGAACCAAACGCTCAGCTCGTCTGTCTTGCCGGCGTGCGAGTGCTGGATATCTGTCGCGACTTCGACGCGCGAATCAAAACTTACTGGCGTGAGTCGACTGCAGATTGACCGCTGCAGCTGCTTCCCGATCGGCGCGCAGATACAAAATGCAACAACCTGCGCTACTCAGGCCACGCTGTAAGCGCCGGCGGAATCCCGATCCGTCAGCTCGCTCGCGATGAAGCGCAAGAGCTGTGACGCAGGCGTGCTCAGCTGGCGTCACCCAGAGCCGACCGGGTCAGTGAGTCAGCGTCCAGTGACGCAGGTGGTCGCACACTGTCGCTTACAACCTACAACGGGCCAAGGAAACTTTATACAGCGGTCTCAATCTTGTATTCTCCGCGCTCGGCTCGCGCCCGGAAGCTTTTACAAGTGATGGCTTTTGAGGCGAAATTCGCAGGCTCGCCATAACTCCTGCGGATTAAGAGGCGGTGAAATTTACTCGCTCTGTCCTTTTTATCCGACCCAAGAAGGGGAAAAAAGTCATGAAGAACACGATCACCACCACGCTCAAGGCTGGCGTTGCTGCACTCGCGCTCGTCGCGGCAAGCGGCTGCGTCTCCCAGAAGACCGTTGATGAGATTCGGGCCACCGCCGACAAGGCCGTGCAGGACGCCGCTGCCGCCAAAGCTGCTGCAGATTCCGCGGCCAGCGCAGCGCAGTCCGCACGTTCGGCCGCTGACAGCGCGCAGAGCGCTGCCAACCAGGCTCTGCAGGCTGCTCAGGCGAGCCAGGCGTGCTGCGACGCAACGAACGAGAAGATCGATCGTATGTTCAAGAAGTCTGTGTCGAAGTAATCGCGACAGACCTTCTTCGAATCGAGGCGCTGCGAGGCATTCGCAGCGCCTTTTTCATTTCTACTCCGCGGACCCCACAGCCTCAGCTAGGGACTAACTCGATAGATAGAGGGCCTCGGCCGCAGGATCCGCTGATCGAGTCTAGCAGTCCGCAACGGCTGACGAGTCAATGGCGAGCGCAGCGGAAAACTTCAGCGCGGAGCGGAATCGAGCTGGACCGTCTGCGGCCTCAGAATGACCGACTCGGGAACGCCGCTCGCCTGGGCGAAGGCTCGCTCCGCCTTCGCCCAGTCAATCGCCACGGTGCGATCTTGCGTCGCAGACACCAACAATTTGGTGATATTGGTGAGGCTGCGAGCCTCGGGAGTGTTCGCGCCCTCAAGCGGGGCGTGCACCTCGATGTATAGATCGTCCCCCTTCCACCCCATCTTGTACGGCCGATCGATCATGCGTACGGGCGTCTTGACTGGGACGATCTTGAAGAAACGCTCGATATCCTCCGGAAACATGCGAATGCACCCATGCGTCACCTGCATGCCAACGCCCGCCGGGCGGTTCGTTCCGTGAATCAGATATGCGCCTCCGGGAATGTCGAGTCGCATCGCGTATTCGCCTAGGGGATTATCTGGGCCGGGGGGCACCGCCTTCGGCAACGGGCGTCCATCCGCTTCATGTTCGCGCCTCACCGACTCCGGCGGATACCACGTCGGCCGCACGCGCTTGTCGAGAATGCGAGTGAGGCCAAGCGGGGTTTTCCAATCCATCTTCCCAATACTGACCGGATAGGTTTCCACCACAGGCGCTTCACCGGGTTTTGGGCGCGGGAAGTAGTACAACCGATGTTCGGCGAGACTGATGACGACCCCTTCGCGGACGTCGTTGGGAACGATGTAGCGAGAGGGGACCAACACCCGAGTACCTTCCCCCGGAAGCCAGGGATCCACCCCGGGGTTGGCGGCGACGATCTCCTCGTAGCCGATGCCGTGGCGTCTGCCGATGTCGAGCAACGTATCCTCGTGCCGAGCGATGGCGTACTGAATCTCACCGATGACGCTGTCATTGCCGACGGGCAGTGGATAGGTTGCCGCCCACGCACCGGGCGCAACCCACGCAAACCAGATCAAGGCGAAGCAGAGAGATAAACGTTGCAGATGCATGAGTCGAGTCTAAGAAGCAGCGCGCGCCTCGTCCAGCCGAGAGCTTCGCTTGTGAACGCGACGTTTTCGGACAGCAGTGGCTCGGAATCCGCAGTTAGAAGCTCGCGCGGTCCGCTGTGCGCTGGAGCGCTTGCGCCTTCAACAGATTGACGATCTGTGTAGGCACGCCCTTCTGGGCTTCGAGGAAGCCCACGCGAATCGCGTTCCCAAACGAGGTCACGTCCGCACCACCGTGGCTCTTGATCACCACGCCGTTCAGGCCGACCATGCTTGCGCCGTTGTACGTGCGCGGATCAAATTCGCGCCGCAGGGAGCGCAACACCGGCCAAGAGGCGGCAGCGCCGATGTATCGCAGAGGGTTGCGCGTGTATTCCGTCTTGAGCGCGTTGACGAGCATGTTGGCCAGTCCTTCCATCGTTTTCAGCGCTACGTTCCCTGTGAATCCATCGGTCACCACGACGTCGACGTCGCCCGAGAAGATATCGTCGCCCTCGACGAAGCCGACGTAATTGAGAGTGCTGGCGGCCAGCAGGCGCGACGCGTCCTGCACCACGCTGTGGCCCTTCATCTCTTCTTCGCCGATGTTGAGGATGCCGACGCGCGGCTTATCGATCCCATGCATGTCTGAGGCGACGACAGAGCCCATGACTGCAAACTGCAGCAGATGCTCCGCGTTGCAGTGCGAGTTCGCGCCCAGATCGAGCATATGCGTATGTCCGTCCCGCGCTCGGATGCGCGAGATGATCGCCGGTCGGTCCACACCCTCGATCGTTTTGAGCACGAACTTTCCGGTGGCCATCAGCGCGCCTGTATTCCCGGCGCTGACGCATGCGTCCACCTCACCGGCTTTGATGAGGTCGATCGCCACGCGCATCGATGAATCTTTCTTCTTGCGCAACGCGTCCTGCGGCTTTTCATCCATGGCGACCACTTGCGTGGCTTCGCGAACAGTCACGCGGTCACGCAGAGCGGCCGCTCCCTCGCCCAGGAGCGGTCTGATCTGTTCGCCCAGACCGACGAGCACGACGCGAAGGTCGCGCTCACGCCGCAAGACATCGAGCGCTGCGGGCACGGTGACGCTGGGGCCGTGATCCCCTCCCATCGCGTCGATCGCGATGGTGATCGGCTTGTCGCTGCTCAAGCTCGACTACGCGGCAAGCTTTGAACTTATTCCGTCTCGGCCTTCTCGCGGCTCGCGAGAACCTTCTTGCCGCGATAAAAGCCGTCCGGGGAAATGCGATGACGCGTGTGCGTCTCACCGGAGGTCGAATCGACGGACAAGGCCGGACGGCCCAGCGCATCGTGCGAACGGTGCATACCGCGCTTGGACGGGGTCTTTCTGCTCTTCTGGACTGGCATG
>DATAFY010000050.1:0-2233 GCA_036257205.1 Steroidobacter sp.
AGCAGGTTTTTGACAGCGTAATCGCGCGGCGCTCTCCGGCGGCGCTCCAATCGAGACGTTCGGGCCTTGAGCCTCGAGCTTCTGATCGTTAATCACGAGTCGCCCTACCTGCAGATGTGCGGCATCGCCGGAATCATCAGCTCCGAACCGACACGCGATCCCGCGCTCGCGCGCATGCTGCACGCGCTGCGTCACCGCGGCCCCGACGGCGAAGGCGTGTACTGCGACGCGCACGCCGCCCTGGGGCATCGCCGATTGTCGATCATCGACCTTGAAGGCGGCCGCCAGCCGCTTTACAGCGCCGATAACGCGATCCAGCTCGTCTGCAACGGCGAGATCTACAACTATCAGGAGCTGCGCCGCACGCTGGCGCGCGACGGCTATCAGTTCCTGACGCACAGCGATTGCGAAGTCATCATCGCGCTTTACGAGCGCTACGGAGACAGGCTGGTCGAGCATCTGCGCGGCATGTTCGCGTTCGCCCTGTGGGACGCGCGACGAGGACGCCTGCTCGCCGCGCGCGATCACCTCGGCCAGAAACCGTTCTACTACAGCTTTGACAAGAGCGGTTTCGCGTTCGCCTCCGAGATCAAGGCTCTGATCGCCGCGAGTCCGCAGCGCCCTGCGATGAATCTCGCCGCGCTCGATCAGTATCTCGCGCTACGGCTCATCGACGCGCCTCTGTCGATGTTCGAGGGGATACACAAGCTGCCGCCCGGATGCCTTCTGGTGCTCGAAAGCGACGCGCCTCCGGTCGTTAGCCCGTACTGGGATCTCGCACAGGCGCCGAAGCTCGAGGGCTCGGAAGAGCGCCTGCTTGATGAGCTTGAAGGACGGATCGAGGAAGCGTTGCGCCTGCACATGGTGAGCGACGTTCCGGTCGGCGCATTCCTGAGCGGCGGCATGGACTCCAGTCTTCTGGTCGCGATGCTAAATCGCAAGCTGAACGTGCAACGCCTGCCCACTTTCACCGCCGGGCTCGACTACCATGGTTACGACGAGGCGCCTGCGGGGCGTACGGTCGCCGGGTTGTTCAATGCCGACCATCACGAAGCGCGGTTGACGCCTGAAATCATCTCGTTGCTGCCCGATCTCGTCTGGGCGCTCGACGAACCCTCCGATCCGCTGTCGGCCTGTATCTGGCTGCTCGCGCGCTTCACCCGCCGCTACGTCAAGGTCGTGATCAGCGGCGACGGCGGCGACGAGCTCTTCGGAGGCTACGATCGTTACTACGGCAACCTGTACGCCTCCCGCTACCGGCGTGTGCCGGCGGCGCTTCGACGCAAAGTGCTCGCGCCCGCCGTAGCGCTCATTCCCGAATCGGGCTGGTACAAGAGCATCGGCCACCAGCTACGCTGGCTGCATCATCTCTCGTTCTATACCGGCAGCGCTCGTTATGCCGAGAGCCTCAGTTACTTCTATTTCGACCGCGAACGGCGCGCTGAGCTGTTCGGCCAGAACATGCAGCCGCGCTGGCTCACACTCGACGCTGAGGCCGCGATTCGCAATCCGTTCGAACGATCGACAGGCGATGCGCTCGATCGAATGCTCTACGCCGACAGCAAGGTGCGTCTGCCGAACCACCCGGTGATGATCACGGATCGGATCTGCATGGCGCACAGCCTCGAAGCGCGCAGCCCATTCATGGATCACAGGCTGGCCGAATTCGCGGCGCAGCTCCCGTCGGCGCTGAAGGTGCGCGGCGGAACCTTGCGGTACATTCAGCGCCGACTCGCCGCGCGGTTTCTGCCGCCGCAGATATTGAATCGACCGAAGCAGGGCTTTTCCTCAGCGCTGCCTTATCTCCTGCAGGCGCAGTACGCGCATCTCTATGGCGCGGCCCTGCGAAATTCGTTTCTTGCACGGGATGGAGTGCTCGACGGCGGGTTCATGTCGAGGTTGGTCGACGAACATATGGCGCGGCGCGTGGACCATGGGAATCGGCTCTGGCTGCTCATCAACGCAGAAGTCTGGTACCGCATGATGATCCTGGGTCAGTCGCGCGAAGACGTGCGGCTCGAACTGGCGTCGCCCGCGCAGGCGCGTCGCGCCGCTGTCGCCGGGTAGACCGGCGCCGTTTCGCCTCCCGGCCGAGCCCGCGACCCCACTCTCTCGGGTGAGGCCGCGTCAACCCGCGATCGCGCGCCCGAAATCGGCGGCGGGGACCAGAATCTCCTGACGACGCGCGTGCAGTGAAGCGCAGACGCGAGGCAGATCATCTGCTGACATGGGG
>DATAFY010000075.1:0-9078 GCA_036257205.1 Steroidobacter sp.
TTCGGAGTTCACGCTGTGCGGCTCCGCCGGCCGGCCGACGGCCATGACGAACGGCGGGACATCGCGCGTGACGGCCGTGTTGTTTGCGATAAACGCGTGCGCGCCGACCTGACAGAACTGATGCACTCCGGAAAAGCCGCCCATGTGCACCCAGTCGCCGAGCTCCACGTGTCCGCCGAGCGTTGCATAGTTGGCGAACACGCAATGCGAACCGATCACGCAATCGTGACCGACGTGCGAACCGGCCATGAATAGATTGTCATCGGCGATCCGCGTGACCAGCTGGTCCTTGGTCGTGCCCCGATTGATCGTGCAGTTCTCGCGAAAGATATTTCGCTCGCCGATCTCCAACCGCGTCGGCTCGCCCTGATACTTGAGGTCCTGAGGCGCGGCGCCGATCGAAGCGAACTGAAAAATTTTGGTGTCGCGGCCGATGGAGGTCGGCCCGTCGATTACCACGTGTGGACCAATCCAGCATCCGGACGCAATGCGCACGCCGGCGCCGATGACGGTGTATGCCCCGATCTGCACATCCGGTGCGATTTGCGCGTCGGCGGCGATGATGGCGGTGGGATGTATAGCCATATGCAGCGGCGCCTCACCCTGCTCGCTTGCCTGGCGCGATCATGATTTCGGCGCTCGTCGTCTCGGCGCCGTCCACCTCCGCGAGCACGGCGAATTTCCAAATGCCGCGCATCGAACGCTCCAGGACCGCATTCAAAATCAGCTGATCGCCAGGCTGCACAGGCTTGCGAAACCGAGCTTTATCGATCGCCACGAAGTAAAGATCGAGATCGTCGTCCGGATAAACGCCGGCGGTGACGAATGCGAGGATGCCCGCTGCCTGCGCCAGCGATTCCAGGATCATCACGCCCGGCATCACGGGGCGATGCGGAAAGTGCCCGGTGAAATACGGCTCGTTCACGCTGACGTTCTTGACCGCGCGAATCGACTTGCCGGCATTGCATTCGAGCACCCGATCCACGAGCAGCATCGGATAGCGATGCGGGAGCCGACGCATCACCTCGTTGATGTCCATCGTCAGCGATTCCGTCATTCCTTCCCCTTCTTGTGTTCTTCGTGCGCTTCACCACGCAGCTTGCGCACCTCTCGGAACAGGTCGTCGAGCTGATAGAAGCGGGCCGCATTCTTGCGAAATCGCGCGGCTTCGTCGACAGGCAATCCGCTCGAATAATAACCGGGCTTGTTGATATTCGAGGATACGAACGCGCGCCCCGTCAGTACGACGTCATCGCAGATCGTCAGGTGCCCTGCGATGCCGACCTGACCGCCGATCATGCAGCGTTTGCCGATGCTCGTACTGCCGGACACACCTGTACAGCCGGCGATCGCGGTATGGGCTCCGATCCGTACGTTATGCGCAATCTGAATCTGATTGTCGAGCTTGACGCCCTCCTCGATGATCGTGTCCTCGATCGCGCCTCGATCGACGGTCGTGTTTGCGCCGATCTCGACGTCATCGCCGATGCGCACCGATCCGACCTGCGGGATCTTCACCCATTCGCCCTGATCAGGCGCAATCCCGAAACCGTCCGCGCCTATGACCACCCCGGGGTGGAAAATGCAGCGCTGACCCACGCTCACGCGGACGCACACGGTCACGTTCGCCGTCAGTCTTGTGTCCGCGCCGATGCTCGCTCCTTCGAGAACAACGCAGCCCGGACCGATGAGCGCACGCGCTCCGATACGCACCCCCGCTGCGATGAGGGCGTGAGCGCCTATGGACGCGCTCGCGTCGATCACTGCCGTGGCGTCGATGACGGCGGCGGCGTGGCGCCCTGGCGCCGGCGCAGGCGCCGGATGCAGCACGGCCGCGATCCGGGCGTAAGTCGCATAAGGATTTTTGGCGAGCAGTGCGGGCGCGGGACAGTCCTTTGCGAACTTGGGATCGAGAACGACCGCGCCGGCTTTAGTTTCCTCCAGAAAGCGGCGATAGCGCGGATTGGCGAAGAACGTCAGCGCGTCGGGACCTGCGCCTTCCAGCGTGGCGACGCGTCCGACGCGTACGTCGGGATCGCCTTTGAGCGTGCAGCCGAAACGAACGGCGAGCTCACCTAGGGTCACCTCCACGCCCTCACCCTCCAATCGCTGGGAAGTGCGCTCACGCGTCTGTGCATACGGCTCTCATCACTCCCAGCCCCCTGCCTGTTGCGGCAGCGGAGATCGAGAGGGTCCGGACCGATCGAGGCAGCCGTCCGATCAGGGCTTCGCCGGCGGAGTCGCCGGTTTGGCGGCGGGCTTCACCGCCCCGTTGGTCTTCGCACGCGCCTGCAACGCGCTCAGCACCTGCGCTGTGATATCGAGCGACTCGTTTACGTAAAGCACGCCGTTGCCGACGACCAGATCGTAGTTGCCGCTGCGCGCAAAGGCCTGGACCTCCTGCAGGAGCGAGTGCTGCAGCTTGCCGAGCTCCTCATTGCGGCGCAGGTTCAGATCCTCGACGTATTCGTTCTGCTTGCGCTGCAGATCGCGCTCACTGTCGCGCAGCTCTTTCTCGGCCGTGCGGCGCTCGTTCTCCGCCATGACCGCGCCGTCACGCTGCAGCTTCTCTTCCTTGGCCTTCAGATCCCTTTGCTGCGCGACGATCTCGCGCTGCCTGGGGGCGAACTCATCCTGCAGCGCCTGCATCGCCGATTTCGCCTGCGGGGCTTCTTTCAACAGCCTCTCTATGTCCACCACGGCGATCTTGGTCTGCGCCTGAGCGGCGCTCAACGGGGCAGCCGCAGCCGCGCACGCGAGAAGGAGGGAAGCCAACGTGGACACACGAGTCATAATCCATGAACCTCGAATCGAGTAGTAATGCGAGTAGCAGTCCTCAGAACGCCTGACCGATGGAGAACTGGAATCCCTCGGTCTCATCGCCCCAGCGCGTCGCGGTGTTCCCGCGCTCTGCGTTCAGCGGCACGGCGTAGCTGAATCTGAATACGCCCAACGGCGCCAGCCACTGTACGGCTACGCCGACCGACTGCTTGAGCTGATCATAGCTGAACCCGTAATCGACTTCCGGCGGAATGGTCGCAATATTGCCGTCGAGGTCCGGCGCCCGGAATACGATGCCCTGGTCGGAAAAGACGTTGCCGATGTCATAGAAGAGACTGAAGCGAGCGCTGTTGCGCCACTTCTCGGGCATGGGCAGCAGCAGCTCGGTCTGCGCCGCCGTCTTGATGTTGCCGCCGTAAGGCCGCCCGAAATCGTCCTTTGGACCGAGTCGGCTTTCACGAAATCCGCGGACAGAGTCCGGACCGCCGGCGAAGTATTGGCGGTACGGCGGCAGCGCCGTCGTGTCCCCCATCGACTTCCCGTACGCCGTTTCGACGTTGAACATCAGCGAGAAGCCGCGCCAGATGGGCACGAACTGCAGGTAATCGTAAGAGGCGGTCCAGTATTCGACGTCGCTGCCCGGCAGCGCATATCCGATGTTGAATCGGTGACGGGAGCCGCGATCGGCGAAGATCGCCCGGTTGCGCGAGTCGTAGCGCCAGCCCAGGTTCAACTCATACGTGTCGAACTGACTGCGATAGATGTCCAGATCCGCGGCAGTGCATTGGCCGTCATCCGTGCCGATTTGAATGCAGGTGAGCGAGGGGTTGCCGTTATGCGCCACCCAGTCGATGGCCTGCTGCGCGCTGGACCCCTCGTAGACGGCAAGCTCGGCGCGCTGGGCCGAGACGCCCATCCCGACGTACTGAAATTCAGTGATCGGGTAGTCGTAGTTCAGCGCCGCAGAGAGCGTCTCCGTGTCGAAATCCGAGGTTGCCGAGGTGAACTGAGTGACGTCGCGATAACCGAGCGAAATCGAACGCTGCACCTCATCGATCGTCGTGTAACGGTCGGTATGGGAGAAGCTGAACGCCTTCGAATAGCGGCCTGAGTTGATGTCGGCTGCGATCCGATTGCCTGTACCCATGAAATTGGAATGCACGAAATTTCCGTTCAGGATGACGGATTGCGATTCCGAATAACCGACGCCGCCGCCGAACTGTCCAGGCAAGCCCTCCTGGATCTGGAAATCGACGTCCACCATATCGGCCGCGCCGGGCACCGGATTGGTTTCGACGTCGACCTTTTCGATGAACGGCAGACGCTGAATGCGCTGTTTGGAGCGCTCGACCTGCGCATTGGAGAGATAAGCGCCCTCGAGTTGGCGCATTTCGCGCCGGAACACTTCATCGTTCACGCCGGAGGTGCCGTTGAAATTCACGCGACGCACGTATACGCGATTCTTCGGATCGACGACAAAGGTGAGGGAAATCTCCTTGGTTTCCGGGTTCGGCTGCGGCACGGGGTCGATCGTCGCAAAAGCGTAGCCGTCGACGCCCAGCCTGAATTTCATCGCCTCGCTTGTTGAGGTGATGCTGCGCAGCGAATACGTATCGCCGGGCTTGAAACTGATGAGCCGGCGCAGCTCGGACTCGGAGACGACGAGATTGCCGGCGACCTTGATATCTGAAATCTTGTAGACGTCTCCCTCTTCCACATTGACGGTGACGAAAATGTCGTCCTTCTCGGGCGCAATGGCGACCTGCGTGGAGGTGACTGCGAAATTCTCGTAGCCGCGGTCCATGTAGTACGAGCGCAGCTTCTCCAAATCACCCGATAAGGCTTCGCGCGCATAACGATCGTCTTGGCGATACCACGACAGCCAGTTGGGCGTGTGCAGCTCGAACTTATCGAGCAGCTCCTCATCCGCGAAGGCGTTGTTCCCGGCGACGTTGATCTGGCGGATCCGCGCGCGCTTGCCCTCGTTCACGTCGATCGTGAGCTTCACCTTGTTGCCCGGGACCTCCTCCACCTTGGCGTCGATGCGCACCGCGTACTTGCCGCGCGAGAAGTACTGGTCCGTGAGGTAGCGTTTGACTTCGTCCAGCACCGATTGATCGAACGTCTTGCCGGTCGCAAGACCCACGTCGCGGAGCGACTTCTGGAGATCTTCGGTCTTGATGTCCTTGTTGCCCTTGATCTCGAAGCTTTCGATGGACGGCCGCTCGAGCACGGCGATCACGAGCGTGCCGCCGTCGCGTCGCATTTCGACGTCCCGGAAAAAGCCGGTCTCGTACAGAGCGTGCAAAGCCTCTGAGATGCGCCGCTGATCGAGCTGATCGCCGATGTTCACCGGCAGGTAGTTGTAGACGGTGCCTTCGGAGATGCGCTGCAGACCTTCGATGCGAATGTCGCCGACAGTGAACGCTTCGGAGGCGCGGCTCTGCGCGCTGGCCGCACCGTGGTACGAGGCGGCCGCCGCGATCGCAAGCGTCGCGTGAATGATCGATCGAAGTCGCATGTACGTCTCGACGCCCTTTAGGTGATCAGGCCTGCGGACCGTTCAGGTTGAGCAGCGGACAGGCGCGACAGGCGATGATGTTGACAACCGCTGTTTTCATGGCGTTGCTTGTTCAGCGCTCGTTAATTCAGATGTCGCGCGATGTCGTTATAGAACGCCAGCGACATCATCAGGATGAGCATGGCGATTCCGATCTGCTGACCGAGCAACTGCGCTCGTTCTGAGACCGGCCGTCCCTTCACCAGTTCCGCGATCTGGTAGACGACCTGGCCTCCATCCAGGATCGGGATGGGCAGCAGATTCAGCACGCCGAGGCTGATGCTGATCAGCGCAAGCGTGCTCAAAAAAATGCGCCAGCCCTGCCGCGCAGCGAACCCGGTCGTTTCCGCGATGCTGATCGGCCCGGAAATCGCTTTCAAAGAGACGCTGCCGGTCACAATGCGCCCGACGATCCGCAACGTAAACAGGGAGGTGTCCCAGGTCTTCTCGGCGGCTTCCCCCGCGGCGGCCGCCAACCCGTATTTCTGCACGGTCAGCATGTCCTGCGCCTCGCGGCCAGTATCGATCGTCTGGCGGCTGGAATACACCCCGATGCGGCCGACGCGTTTGCCGCCGGCCGTGTCCTCGCCGATGTGGATCGGCACGGAGAGGATGTTTCCGGCGCGACGCACCTCGAGAGTGGCCTTGCGGTTGAAATTGGGCGTCACCAGATCGACGAACTGATCGAAGTCGGCGATCGTTTGTCCGTTGAACTTCAGAATCTCATCGCCGGGTTTGAGGCCCGCCTTCTCTGCGGCGCCCCCCCTGGCGATGTCTCCCACAATCGCAGCCACGCGCGGACGCCAGATATCGAACCCGAGCCCCGGCAACAACGCGTCCGGCTGAGTGAGCGCACGGCTGCGATCGCCGGCATTCAAGGTGAGGTCGCGTTCAGCGCCGTCTGCGCCTCGCACGCGCATGCGGATGCGCCCGTCATCGGTCAGATCCTCGAGGATGCCGAGCGTCGCCGCCTCGAGCGTCTCGGTCCGTCTGCCGTCGATGGCGATGATTTCGTCTTCGTACTGCAGTCCTGCGTGCGCCGCGATCGACTCGGGCTCCACCTTGCCCACCACGGGTTTGAGCGCAGGTACGCCGGCGACGAACAGCACCCAGTAGAGGAGCACCGCGAAAATCAGATTGAAGGCTGGGCCCGCCAGCAGCACGGCGATGCGCTTCCATACGGGCTGGCGGTTGAACGCGCTCGGCGCCTCGTGCACCGGTACGTTGCCTTCGCGCTCATCGAGCAGCTTGACATAGCCTCCGAACGGAATGGCGGCAATGACGTATTCCACCCCATCGGCGCCGCTCCGGCGCCACAGCGGTTTGCCGAAGCCAATCGAAAACCGCAGCACGCGAATGCCCAGACGCCGGGCTACCCAGAAGTGACCGAACTCATGCACGGCCACGAGCACGCCGATCGCAACAATAAATGCTGCGATGGCGATCAAAACATCCACGGGACTTTCAGTCGGAATCATGCAAGTACCCCCGCGTGCGCCCCGAGAGCGCGCTGCGCCTCACGGCGCCCCCAGGCGTCGGCCGCCAGCACATCCTCAAGGCAGGCCGCAGGCGCCGGCCGATAATTCGCCATCACGCGCTCGATCACGTCCGGGATATCGAGGAATGACAGCCGCCGATCCAGAAATGCGCCGACGACCAATTCGTTGCAGGCGTTGAGCGCTGCAGGCGCGGTCCCTCCCGCCTCGGCCGCGGCGCGGGCCAGACGCAGACAGGGAAACTGCTCAAGATCCGGCGCCTCGAAGTCCAGCCGGGCCGTACGCAGCATGTCGAGCGATTCTACACCTGAGGCAAGCCGCTGCGGCCACCCGAGCGCATGCGCGATAGGCGTGCGCATGTCGGGGTTGCCGAGCTGAGCCAGCACCGACCCGTCCACATACTCCACTAGGGAGTGAACGATGCTTTGAGGATGAACAACCACTTCGACCTGCTCTGGGCCTAAGTCGAACAGTAGACAGGCTTCGATCAGCTCCAGTCCCTTGTTCATCAGCGTCGCCGAATCGACGGAGATCTTCCGGCCCATCGCCCAGCGAGGATGCGCACAGGCCTGCTCGGGGGTGACGTCCCGCAGTCGATCTCGAGACGTGCGCAGGAACGGTCCGCCCGAGGCGGTAAGCAGCACCCGGCGCACGCCGACCTGCCGCTCGCCCGCCATGCACTGAAAGATGGCGTTGTGCTCACTATCTACGGGGATCAGCGTGGCCCGGCCTTCGCGAACCGATTGCATGAAAAGCTGCCCCGACATCACCAGGGCCTCCTTGTTCGCCAGCAGGATGCGCTTTCCGGCGCGCGCGGCGGCGAGGCTCGAATCCAGCCCGGCGGCGCCCACGATCGCCGCCATCACGACATCCACCTCCGTGTGAGCTGCAATCTGGCTCAGGGCGCCCTTCCCCGGGAGCACCTGCGTTGCGCACCGGGCCGCGTGCAGTTCGCTCGCGAGCCTCGAGGCGGCGCCGGCGTCCGCCGCTACGGCGAACCGCGGCTCATGCCTCAAGCATTGTTCGCGCAGGCGCGCGACGTTGCTGTGTGCGGCAAGCGCGAACACCTCAAACCGATCGCGGTGGCGCTCGAGCACATCCAGGGTGCTCAGGCCGATGCTGCCGGTGGACCCCAGAATCGCTACGCGCGTTCGCCCGATGCTCGTCATCGCAGCAATCCAAGGCGCTCCAGGCCGACCAGGAATACGGGAGCGGCCGCCGCGACGCTATCGACGCGGTCGAGCAGGCCGCCATGACCGGGCAGCAGAGTGCCGCTGTCCTTCAGGCCGGCGTGACGCTTGAACAGGCTTTCGGTGAGGTCGCCGATGATCGAGGCCACGACGACGATGATGCAGAGCGTGACGAAGCGCGGCGCGTCGACATGGAACCACCAGACGCCAAGCGCCGCCATCACCGCCGCGGCAGCGAAGCCGCCGAAGACGCCTTCCCAGGTTTTGCCCGGGCTGACGCGCGGCGCCAGCTTGTTGCGACCGAAGCGGCGGCCCGCGAAATAGGCGCCGACGTCTGCAGCGACGACCAGCAGGATCAGGAACAGCAACAGCTGCGGCCCGAGCACATGCAGGCGCGCCAGCGCCAGCCACGCCGGCACGAGCACGAGCAGGCCTGCGCCCGCGGCCGTCGTACGGTTGACCCGCGCCGGCGCGATTGCGACCCAGATGAGAGCGAATACCCACCACAGCAATGCCGCATGGATCAGGCGGTCCATCTCGTCGCGCTCGACGCCGAACCACCAGGTGGCCGCGACGCACGCGGCAACGACTGCTACATAAACGGCTCTGGCTGAATGCTGCGTGAAGCGCGGAAATGCCGACCACTCCCACGCGGCGCCGATGACCAGCAGCGCGAGCGCGGCCATCGTCGCCATCTGCGGCAACCAGAAGATCACCAGCAGAACGAGCGCGGCGAGGACCACGGCGGTGATGACGCGCTCGCGCAGCATCAGCGCGTCCTGACCTGCTCGGGTACGAGCCCGAAGCGGCGCTGCCGCCGGCCGAAGTGCTCGATCGCGGCTTCCAGCTCGCGCTCGTCGAAATCCGGCCACAGCGCGTCGCAGAAATACAGCTCGGTATAGGCGAGGTTCCAGAGCAGGAAATTGCTGATGCGCTGCTCGCCGCCGGTGCGGATCAGCAGGTCGGGATCCGGCAGGCCCGCCAACGCCAGGTGCTCGGCCAGCCGCGCCTCGTCGATTTCGTCGGCGCGCAGCTCGCCGGAGACGCAGCG
>DATAFY010000101.1:0-6672 GCA_036257205.1 Steroidobacter sp.
CCGCCACCTCGCCGATGATGTTCATCACTTCGGACTCGTTCGCGCGAGGGCGGCGCTTGTCGATGATCGCAAGGTCCGCATCATCCAACCGCTTCGCGAGCGCGCGGGCGCGCACCACGCCGCCCACGTCGGGAGACACAACGACCAGATTGTCGTACTTCTGCTTCCAGGCGTCGCCCAGAAGCACCGGCGAGGCGTAAACATTGTCCACCGGTATATCGAAGAAGCCCTGAATCTGATCGGCGTGCAAATCGACGGTCAGTACGCGATCGACGCCCGCGCTTGCAATCATGTTGGCGACCAGCTTCGCCGTGATCGGCACACGCGTTGCTCTGGGTCTGCGGTCCTGGCGGGCGTATCCGAAATAAGGCATGACCGCAGTGATGCGCGCGGCTGAAGCGCGCCGGCACGCATCGACCATCACCAGGAGCTCCATCAGGTGATCGTTCGCCGGCGGTGAGGTCGGCTGCACGATGAACACATCGCGGCCACGCACGTTCTCCAGCAACTCGACCGTCGTCTCGCCGTCGCTGAAGCGACTAACGGACGCACGCCCGAGCGGGACCATAAGATGACGGGCGATGTCCTGCGCGAGCTGCGGATTAGCGCTGCCCGTGAACACCGCCATCGTCGAGCGATCCATAAGACTCCAGGACTCGTGACTAGCGAACTAGTGACTCACTACTCGCCAGTCGCTTCGTGAAAGCGAACTGGCTGGGGCGGAAGGATTCGAACCTCCGAATGGCGGGATCAAAACCCGCTGCCTTACCACTTGGCGACGCCCCACCTCAAAATACAAGCGACTAGCGACCGACGCCTGAAGCGCCAACGCGCTCTTCGAGCGCCAGCCGGTCAAGCAGCGGCGATCGATTCAAGCCGCGTACAACGTAGCCGGTCCATCGCGCGGGCAGCCGCGCCTTCGCGGTCCGCGCTGCGCGCTCATCGGGCATCGCCGCAAACACGCAGGCACCGGTGCCCGTCAGCCGCGCCTCGCCAAATTCGGCAAGCCAATCAATGGCTTCGGCGACTTCCGGATAGCGGCTGCGCACGGTGGAAGTGCAGTCGTTGCGCCCACCCCCCGCAAGAAAGTCGCGTATTGTCGTGACCGGGGAATTGCGTGTCAATTCAGCAGCCTGAAAGATCTCAGCCGTACTGACCGCAGCCTGCGGTTTGACCACGAGATACACGTCCTCACGGAAATCGACTGCGCTGAGGCGTTCGCCGGTACCTTCCGCCCACGCAGCCTGGCCCCGCACGAATACTGGCACGTCCGCCCCGAGCGTGAGCCCGAGCGTAGCCAATTCGTCGACCGTCATGCCGACGCCCCAGAGCTGGTTCAGCGCGACCAGCACACTGGCGGCGTCCGAGCTGCCCCCGCCCAGTCCACCCTGCACCGGAATGCGCTTGTTTAATCCAATTGCGACGCCTTGCCGTATATCGCGAACGCTCACCAGCAGTTGCGCAGCTCGCACGGCGAGATCTTTATCTGCGGCAATGTCCGAGGGACCGGCGATTCGTTCGATGATTCCCGCCGGACGGCGGTAGAAGTACAGCTCATCGCCAAGATCGATGAACTGCATCGCTGTTTGCAGCAAGTGATAGCCGTCTGCGCGACGACCCACGATGTGCAGACACAGATTGAGCTTCGCCGGCGCCGGCCAAGCCGCTGCCGACCCCAGGGCTTGAAGAGACATCGGCCCCCACGCGGCGCTCATTGTCCCAGCCGCCAGCGGTCCACGACGATCCGCACGCGCGCCTCGCCGCTCACGGCGCGCAGCCTCACGGGCACACGCAGACCCGGTTCGCTCGAGTAACGCTGGTAGTCGATGCGCCAGCCTCCCTGTTCCAGCGTCGCATGTTCGCCGTCGGGGCTTTGGAGCCAACGGTGCTCGCCAGGCGCCGCCAATCCAAGCAGCCAATAACGAAGTTGCCCGGCCGGCACGTCGGCGCCGAGCCGCGCCTCGAGCTCGCTCCACGCCGCATCCGACTGCAGGCTCTGTCCATCGCTCGTTTGCAGATGCAGGTCCGGTTTCGGTCCGTCGCCTCCAAACTCTAGATGCACGCCGCCGACGCCGACCGGCCCGCGTATTTGGACCTGCGCCCGCTCCCCCCGCTGCGACCACTCGAACGATCCCGACCCACCAGCTTCCGGACCCGATACCCCGATCCTGCCGATCGCCTGCCATCGATCCAGCTGAGCGAGATCTTGCGGCAAGGGCTGAGGCCGCACCGCCACGCCGGCGCATCCCGACGCGAGCGTGAGCGCGACAAGCAACAGCGAAACGAGAGCGCGGCGCATGTGCAGACTGATTAAGTTGGCGCGTCTACGCCCTCGCGGGCCGCCGTCCGTGAACCGCTCATTAGTTGAGCTTCTGAAGACGTTCTTTCAGTTCGGCGTTGTCAGGGAAGCGCTCGCTCGCCTTGGACAGAACCTCACGAGCCTCCTGCTTGCGGTCGAGCGCCAGCAGCACTTCCCCCAAGTGCAGATCGACCTCCGGATCGCTGATCCGGCTCTTCGCGTGCTCCAGATAGCGCAGCGCCTCCTCGTGCCGCCCGGCGCGATGCAATGCCCAGCCCATACTGTCCAGGACGGCGCCGTTGTCCGGCGTCTGCGCGAGCGCCTGCTCGATCAACTTCAACCCTTCCCGCTGATGGCGCGTGCGGTCGACCAGCGTGTATCCGAGCGCGTTTGATACGGCGGGATCGCTCGGCCGGTCGGCGGCGAGTTTGCGCAACTCGGCAACGGACTCATCGACCTTGTTCGCTTCCTCGAGCTGAAAGATCCGTGCGAAACGCAATTCGACGGCGTCCGGATATTCCTTGAGCGCCGAATCGAGCAACGTGATTGCGCCGTTGCGATCGCCGCTCGCCGACAGAAGAGTGGCTCTGGCGATCAGAGCGTCGACGCGGTACTGCGGACGCTTAGCGGCGAACTCTTCCATGTGCTTCAGACCGGCGTCCAGGCCGTCACGATTCATTTTGATTCTTGCGGCCCGCGTCTGGGCGGCCATGGCGAGTTCACCGCTCGAGACGCGCCCGTAAAACTGTAAAGCGTCGTCCCATGATTCCCGGGACTCTGCGATCGCGCCCAGATAGAAGAGCGAGTCGTATACGAACCGGCCATTGGCCACAAGGTTGCTGTAGCGCTTGGCGGCGCTGTCGCGATTTCCCAGCTGAAAATCGATATCGGCGAGCGCCCGTTCGACGGCCGAAGCCGTCGATTCGCTGTCCGCCAGGGCTGCGAGTTCTTTACGCCCCTCCTCCTCCTTGCCGGCCTGCAACAGCATCAGCGCATATTCCAGGCGATAGCTGTCCTGGTTCTCCTGCGCCAGCACGTCGCGTGCGGTCGCAAGCGCCTGGTCCGCATCCCCAACCAGCAGTTGCACACGGGCAAGCAGCAGGCCCGCAGGCCCCCAGTACGGCGCAATTTCGCGCGCCTTGCGCGCATGCTCGATCGCGAGCGCGAAGTTGTCGGACTGCACGGCCGATTGCGCGACCGCATAGTGCGCCTCGGCGAGATCCTGATGCTCCTCCAGCAATTTCTCCAGAACGGCGGTGACGGCCGCCGGAGAACCCTCATCGCTCAATTGCGGCAACAGGGCCAAAAACCCGGCGGAGGCATTGATGAACGCCGTATCGAGCAACAATCCGAGATGCTCTGCGGCGGCCTGGAGCCGGTACAGCCGCAGGGCGGCGAAGGCGGCGAAGCGCCGCGCCTCCTCGTTAGTGCTATTGATCTGCAGCCAATGCTCCGCGGCGCTCTGGACGAGCGACCACTGCTGATGCTCGAATGCGACGCGCGCCGCCTGCTCGGCCAGCTCTTCATCGCGCGTACTCAGCGCTGCTTTCACGTACGCGCGCGAGGCGTCCAGGTAGCGGCCTCGCTGCAGCGCAAGTTCCGCCCCAAGCACCAGCGCGTTCGACTCTTCGGGTGCAGCCTGCGCCTGCGGTTTCTGCGGGGGTTCGGGTTTCGGGCCCGTGGCGCAGGCGCTGAGCGCCAGCGCCGCAACAAACGCGGAATATGGGCTCGCGATGCGGCTCATCCGTGGCTTGGGGGCGATCGGGTTCATAAGCAAAGCCTACATCAGCTCCTCCCGGCGCGCTTGTCATCGCTTCACCTTACCGGGACAATCGCGCGGTCCTCGATACAGCCGCATGCCACTCGCTCTCATCGGAATCAACCACCGCACGGCGCCCGTCGAAATCCGCGAAAAGGTCGTGTTTGCGGGCGAGGAGCTGCCGGAAGCGTTGCGGGAACTCACTGCTCTACCCGGGGTACGGGAAGCGCTGATCGTCTCTACCTGCAATCGCACCGAGCTCTATTGCCTGACGGAGGACCACGCCGAGCCTCTCGTGCGCTGGCTGGGCGCCTGGCACGACCTCGCGCCGCATCATCTCGACCGCAGCGGCGTGTTGTACCGCTTACAAGGCGCGGAGGCGATCCGGCACCTGTTCTGTGTTGCATGCGGCCTTGATTCCATGGTGCTCGGCGAGCCGCAGATCCTCGGGCAGCTGAAAGACGCATATCGCGCGGCCTTTGAGCAGAAGACCACCGGGCCCTACCTCAATCGGCTCATGCAGAACACGTTTTCGGTCGCAAAGCGCGTGCGTACGAACACCCGCATCGGCGCGAGCGCCGTCTCGGTCGCCTCCGCCGCCGTCGCGCTGGCCCGAACTGTGTTCGATCGCCTGGCGGACCACACTGCGCTGCTGGTCGGCGCAGGCGAAACGATCGCTCTGGCCGCCCGGCACCTGCACGCGAACGGGCTGCGCCGGATGATCATCGCCAATCGCAGTCTGGAGCGGGCGCAGGAGCTCGCCTCGGAATTCGATGGGTTCGCGATCGGCCTGGAGGCGATCGGGGCCCATCTTCCCGAGGCGGATATCGTGATCAGCTCGACTGCGAGCCCGAGCCCGATCATCAGTGAAGAAGCGGTGCGCGCCGCGATCCGCGCACGCAAGCGCAAACCTATATTCATGGTCGACATCGCCGTACCCCGGGACATTGACTCGAAGGTTGCGCAGATCGAAGACGTGTACTTGTTCACGATCGACGACCTGCAGAACGTCGTGAACGAAAACCTGCACTCGCGGCGCGAAGCTGCGCGCGAGGCCGAAACGCTGCTCGCCGCGGAAATTGCGCATTTCGAGCAGCAGTTGAAAGCGCACGAAGCGGCCCCGACGATTCGGCAATTGCGCGAAGATGCGGACGCCATTCGCGCGCAGACGCTCGAACAGGCGCGCCGCATGCTAGCTGCAGGCCGCGATCCCCAAATCGTCCTAGAATTCCTTGCGACGACGCTGACCAACAGGCTCATGCACGGCCCGAGTCAGCGGCTGCGCGATGCGGCCGAGCGCGGCGATGCGCCGCTGCTGGAAGCGGCGCGCACCCTCTTCGCCTCCGACCGCACCGAATGAAAGACTCGATTCGCCGCAAACTCGACAGGCTCGCAGAGCGCCACCAGGAAGTGAGCGCGCTTTTGGCCGATCCCGCCGCAACCGCCGACACGCAGCAGTTTCGCGATCTCTCCGTGGAGTATTCGCGGCTCGATGCGGTCGCCTCGCGCTATCGCGACTACCTTGCGCTGCTCGAAGAGCGCACGCACGCGCAGGAAATGGCGGACGGCGCGGACGCGGAGCTGCGCGAACTGGGCAAGGAAGAGCTTGCGAGCCTGAACGCCAGCCTTGAGCGTGAAGAAGAAGAGCTCGCGAAGCTGCTGCTGCCGAAGGACGAACGCGACGAGAGCAACATCTATCTGGAGGTGCGCGCCGGGACAGGCGGCGATGAGGCTGCGATCTTCGCGGGGGACCTCTTTCGCATGTATTCGCGCTACGCCGCCGAGCAGGGTTGGAGCGTAGAGGTGCTTTCCGAAAACCCCGGCGAGCACGGCGGCTACAAGGAAATCATCAGCCGCATCGTCGGGCGGGGCGCGTTCTCCCATTTTAAATTCGAGTCCGGCACACATCGAGTGCAGCGCGTGCCCGCCACCGAGGCCCAGGGGCGCATTCATACCTCGGCTTGCACGGTCGCGATCTTGCCCGAGCAGGACGAGATTGCCGAGATCGAGATCAATCCTGCCGACTTACGAATCGACACCTATCGCTCCTCCGGCGCGGGCGGTCAACACGTCAACAAAACGGATTCCGCGATTCGCATCACGCACCTGCCTACCGGCATCGTGGTGGAATGCCAGGACGAACGCTCACAGCACAAGAACCGCTCGCGCGCGATGTCGCTGCTCAAGGCGCGGCTGACCGCCGCGGAGCGCGAACGCCGCGAAAAGGCGGAGGCGCAATCGCGCAAACTGCAGGTGGGCTCGGGCGATCGCTCCGAACGCATCCGTACGTACAACTTTCCGCAGGGGCGCGTTACGGATCACCGGATCAATCTGACCTTGTACAAGATCGCCGAAATTTTGAACGGGCGGCTCGACGAACTCATTCGTCCGTTGCAACAGGAATATCAGGCGGAAGAGCTGGCGCGGATTGCGGACTGAAAGCAGGCGCGCCCGGAGGCAGGCATGAACGCACCGCAGATCACGCTGCAGAGCGTTACCGGCGTGGACGTCGAGTTGCCCATCGCGGGCGCAGGCAGCCGCAGTTATGCGTTCGTGATCGATTGGCACATCCGCTTCATCCTGGGCCTCGCGTGGTTTTTCGCCGCGTCGTACG
>DATAFY010000142.1:0-1502 GCA_036257205.1 Steroidobacter sp.
ACCGTTGACGTGTCGCCCGTGCTGTTTCGGGCGCTGAGCGTGCCTCCACTCCTTGGACGGACGTTTGCCGACGCCGAGGAGAATCCCGGGACCGACTCGCGAAAGGTCGTGCTGAGTCACGGCGCGTGGCTTCGCCGCTTCGGAGGAGACCCGAATGCTCTCGGCCGCACCATGGCACTCGACGATGCCTCGCACACGATCGTGGGCGTCATGCCTCGCGACTTTCAGTTTCCGGCGAGCGATCCCGACGTAGAGCTGTGGTCACCTCTCACGCTCAACCTGGGCGCGCTGGCCTCACGGCCGCATCGCCTCTACCAAAGCATGGGCCGATTGGCGCCAGGTGTGACAATCGAGCAGGCGCGACAAGAGATGGCGTCGATCAGCGCTGCAATCGCCCGCGAGAATCCCGAATCGAACACAGGGTGGGGAGTCACACTCGTTCCGGCGCACGAGCAAGTCGTTGGCAAGATCGGCGAAACGCTGTGGGTGCTGTTTGGCGCGGTTGTACTGGTCCTCGTTATCGCCTGCGCCAACATCGCGAACCTCTTGCTGGCACGATCCTCGAGCGCCGCCAAGGGGTTCGCCCTGTGCGCGGCTTTCGGGGCAGGCCGTTGGGCACTGGTTCGGCGTTCGCTGGTCGAGAGCAGCATCCTCACGCTCGCCGGCGGGATGGTCGGGCTGCTGCTGGCGTGGTGGGGGACGGTGCTGTTACGCCCATTGATTCCGCCAAACGTGCCGCGCGCCCACAGCATCGGTCTCGATCTGCCGGTGCTCGGGTTCACGGCCGTGACCACAATCGCATCGGGACTTCTCGTCGGTCTCGTCCCGGCATGGCGTGCCATGCGACCCAATCTTGTCGAGATCCTGCAGGACGCCAGTCGCGGATCGACGGCGAGTCGCGCCACTCGGCGTTTTTCCAACATGATGGTGGCGGCCGAGGTTGCGCTCGCACTCATGTTGCTCGTCAGTGCGGGTCTGCTGATTCGAAGTTTCGCCCGCTTGACATCGGTGGACCCCGGCTACCGCACATCGAACGTGATTGCAGCCCATATCGCCCTGCCGGCGAGCCGCTATCCTGATCCGCCTTCGAAGCGACAGTTGTTCGACACCCTCGTCGAACGGGTCAGGGAGCTACGCGGTGTCGAACGTGCCGCGGCGGTGTCTGCTCTGCCGATGAGTCCGCTCGGCGTTCAGTTCGATCTGCCATTTACGATCGAAGGTCTCGAGGCCGCATCGCCAACCGAGCGCCCACGCGCCCGCTATCGCGCCGTGGTCGGTGATTACTTCCAGACGATGGGAATCCGGTTGAAGAGAGGCCGCGCATTCGATCGGTTCGATGGACGAGAAAACGGTCCGAAGGTCGCCATCGTCAATGAGTCGGTCGTCAAGCGGTACTTCAGTGCTATCGATCCCATCGGGCAGCGCGTGAAGATGCCTATGGCCGGCGATCTGCACATCGTTGGCGTCGTTGCTGACATCAAGCACGATGGGCTTCAGGGCAA
>DATAFY010000159.1:0-3039 GCA_036257205.1 Steroidobacter sp.
TGCCGCGCAACGCCGCCTCGATCACGCCCTCGATGTTGCGCGCGATCTCCACCGGAGAGTGCTCGACCCAACCCGGCTGCGGATAGATCTGGGCGTGCTCCTTCTGCGCGCTCGCAACGATGTTCCCCTCGTGATCGAACACGATGAAGCGTGTGCTGGTCGTACCCTGGTCAATGGCGCCGATGAATTTCGTCATGGAAGCGTACAGCCGGAATACACCCGCAAGCCCCGGAAGTGTGAATCACGCCGCCCGCACCGGGAGCCGAAATAGCACTCCAGATGTGCGCGGTGATTCCAGCTCAGCATCGCGAGTCCTCAGTCCGGCTGCAAGCAACGCAGCGGTCGAGGTGGCGCGAGCGACGATGAAATCGCTAACCGCCAACGATGCAGGGGCATCCGACGGCGCACCCTGCCTGGTGGAGAGCGAATCATGAGTCCTTTCCGTCTTCCGGCCGAGGGTAGCGCAGCGCGCTTGCGCGTGGGAATCGTCATGAGACGCAATTCGCGGCGACTGCAGGAGCGAGCAAGAGGGGGCTAGCAGGCGCGTCTTCCAGCCTGGACAGCTGCGATTGAGCGCTTACTGTTTCGCCTTGCGGGTTCGCGAGCCGCCGACTTCGTGCGGTTCGGAGGCTTCCACGAGCAGGTGACTGTCGCGGGCGCTTAGCGCGAGGCCGTAGATCTTCTTGAGATCGCGGATCTGGCCGAGCGTCTCTTCACTGAACGCGCAGTGGCCTTCAAAGGCGTGCAACACGATGCCCTCGATCAGGTCGCCCAGCGTAATGCCTTTGAGCGCCGCAAGCGCCTTAAGGACGTTGAGCATTCTCGCTTCGAGGCGGACGCCGGTCTGAACGCGCTTGATGACTTGCTCTGGTTTCTTCATGGCTCGCGGTAAATGGATAACTTGGTACCAGTGCTAGCAGTCTCTGCGGCGTAGTGCAAGTACTCGGCTACAACGGCAAGACCTGGAGTACTCATGAAACAGCTCGGGAGATGCGTGCGCAGCTGCTGCTCGCTCAACGCTATCGCGCGATCCTGAACCGGGCGCGCTTTCCATTGCTTCCTAGGAGATGCAGGCGCCAGCCCGCTCGACCGCCCATTACGCGCCGAACACGTCGTTCTCAGAGCGCGCCGCTGCGCTCCATGGTCAGGCATGGCGAGCCGTCCGTGCTTCTCCGCCGGCAGCTCGCGACTGGCGAGCAACGATGCGTCGCCGGCGCGAGGCCTAAGGAACACATGCCGGGAATAGGCGGCGCGGCGCCTAAGCTACCACGCGATGCCGTAGTCCTCGCCGTGATAAGCCGCTGCGCCCCACATCGTGCCGTGTTCGGCGTCGAACCATATCGCGGTGATCGGGCCGGAGTTGTTCTCCACAAATTCGAGCTTGTAGCCCTTCTTGACGAGCTCGCTGCGCACCCATGGCGGCACGGAGTTCGCGAGCGTGAGTCGCCCAGGAAAGGACTCGTGGGCGCCGAAGGAATCGCGCATCTGATAGCTCGTGATGTTCGCTGCCTCGGCGGCCTCCTGAACGGTCATGCCGAACTCCACGATGTTCAGAAAAAACTGCAACAGGTTCTGGTCCTGTGTATCGCCGCCCTGCACGGCGAACGCAAGGAAGGGCTTACCATCCCTGAGCGCGATCGACGGAGTGAGCGTTGTGCGGGGACGTTTGCCTGGGGCGACCACATTGAAGGGGTTGTCGGCCGGGTCCAGCACAAAGCTCTGCATACGTTGACTCATGCCGATGCCCGTCTTGCCCGCGATCACCGCAGGGATCCAGCCGCCGCTGGGCGTTACAGACACGACCCACCCGGCCTTATCCGCTGCCTCGACGCTGGTGGTCCCCAAGCGGAACGTGCGGTCGAACTCGGCGAGCGCCGTCGGGCTGCATTGCGCCGGGTTCGCTTTGGCCGATTTCGGTCGGACCGTGCGCCATCGCTCGAGCTGCTCCCGGAACGGATTGGAGCCGTTCTGAAACGGATACGGGTCGCCCGGACGCGCGTCCGGATTGTTGCCCTCTTCGGAGATCAGTCTGGCGCGCTCGCGCGCGTATTGCTTGGAGAGCAAGCCGCCGATCGGTTCTTCTGGCGGAAAGCGCGGATCGCCGTAATAGAAGTCGCGATCGGCGTACGCGAGGTTCATGGCCTGATACAGCGTGTGGATATAGCGCGCGCTGTTGTAACCCATGCTCTTGAGATCGAAATTCTCGAGCAAGTTGAGCGTCTGCAGCAAAACGGGTCCCTGGGCCCAGTGAGTAAGCTTGTAAATCTCGACGCCCTTGTAGTTCGTGCTCACGGGCTCTTCGAGGTACACGCGCCAGTTCGCAAGGTCCTCCATCGTGTGCAGGCCGCCGAGCTCACGTGAAGCGCGCACGAATTCCTGCGCGAGGTCTCCTTTGTAGAACCGATCGTAGGCGGCCATGATCGCCTGCTCGCGATTCTTGCCCGAGTTCAGCGCCGCCGCCTCCGCCTCCACAAGCTTGCGCAAGGTCGCCGCTAGATCAGGTTGGCGGAAGATCTCACCTGCTCGCGGCCCTGGACGTTCGGGGTCTTCGTGAGTGAGGAATGTGCGACGAGACTGCGGCCATTGACGCAGCTGGTCTTTCCAGCGGTCGATGAGTTCGGCTGTCTGCGCATCGATCGGGTAACCCTCGGCAAGCTCGATCGCAGGCGCCAGCACCTGGCCAAGGCTCAGGCGTCCGAACTCCGCCACCATCACCATGATCCCACCCGGGGTACCCGGCGTCACTGCGGCAAGCGGTCCGAACTCCGGCGGATATTCGACGCCTTTGCGCTTGAAGAACTCCGGCGTGGCGCCAGTCGGCGCAACCCCGAGTGCATTCACGCCGATGACTTTGCGCGTGTGAGGGTTGTAGATGAGCGCCTGCGTTTCGCCGCCCCAGCTCAGCACGTCCCACATCGTTGAGGTCGCGGCGATCATCGCGCAGGCCGCATCCACCGCGTTGCCGCCTTGCATGAAGATGCGGGCGCCCGCCGTAGCAGCGAGCGGTTTGCCGGTTATGGCGACCCACTGCCGGCCGTG
>DATAFY010000186.1:0-6477 GCA_036257205.1 Steroidobacter sp.
CCCACTTTACCTTGCGCGGTGCGATGCCCGCCATAACTTCCGGCAGCGTGCCGAAATCCATCTCCCAGACCGGGAAGGTGCGCAATCGATCGTTGCCGACGACGCCGACATACAGCTCGCGACCTTCGATGTACTCCTCCACGAGAGCGTCCGAGTTGGTCTGCTCATGGATGAATTCGATGCGCTCCTTCAGACGCTCTGCATCGTGCACAACGGACGCCTGCGAGATGCCCAGCGATGCATCCTCGGTCACCGATTTCACGAACAGCGGGAATTTGAGCTTGCGCGGCGCGCGATAACGCTGACCTTTGCGGAATACCGCAAAACCAGGCGTCGGAATGCGGTGATACGAAAGAATCTGCTTGGAAAGCGCCTTGTCGCGCGAAATCATCATCCCGCGAGGATTGCAGCCGGTGTACGGCAGCTTCATGAGTTCGAGGAATGCGATGACATATTGGTCGTAGGTGACGATCCCCTGAAACTCCTCGAGGAGGTTGAACGCGACGTCGGGCTTCCAGTCCGTTATCGCCGAGCGCAACTCGGCCAGATTGTCCCCAAGACCCAGGGCCCGCACGGTGTGGCCGCTCTTCTCCAGGCAAGCCATAACGTCGGCTTCCGTTCTGAATTCGTCGATCTCCTTATCGGTGTAGCCTTTGAGGCTGGCGGGCGGCACAAGGCTTTCGTGCATCAGCACCAGGACGCGCAGAGGCTTCATGCGCCCGTCCCGCAAATTGGCGCGACAACGCGGCGCAATGAACGAGCGCACAGACGTGCGGAAGCGCTCCTCACAACGCGTAACGCTCCCGATCGCGACGCAGAATATCGAGCAGAATCCGCTCGATGACGCCGAGCACGGCGCGCTTGGCTTCCCGCTGCGAAGAGTTCACCACGAGATTCAGTTTGCGGCATCGTTGTATCACTGTGCGGATGACATGGTGCACGAGGTAGGGATGCAAACGCGAGCGGCGCAACAAGAAGCGCTCGATCTCGGGTTGATGAAGGCGCACGAATGTGCTCGCCCGAGTCTGCCGTCGTCCGTGTCGACGCCGGCCGAACACGCGCTTCAGTCGCAGATCGTACGCTTCAGGCATTTCGAATTCGTAGCGCGCGCGTTTGCGTTCGTAGTGCTGCGCGAGCGTGCGGGTGTTCTCGCTCAAAGGCTCGATCAACTCCCGATTCATGACGGCAGCCCGTTCCCCTTGGATGCTCGCCATCACCGCATCGACGTATTCGAGTTTGCGCAGAGCGGGCCAGCCCTGATACTCGCGACGCCATCGCGCCCGGGGCTGCAGCCACACAGCGAAAGTCTCGGCAAAATCCTCGGTCGGATGGCTCTGGGCGTACCAGTGGCCAAGATGCAGTACGAAATCCCGACTGGCCGGGCGCGGCTGATAGATTTCTGGATACGGATGCGATGCTTTGCCAAACGTGCGGCGCCATCCCTTGCGCCGGCGAAGCCGATAGGCGTTGTCGAGCGCATGACCCAACTCGTGCCTGAGAATACGCGTCAGCCAGCTGGCATTGCCGCCCTCGACTTCGTTCATGAAGCGCCGCTCGAGCCGCATGAGTCGCGGATGCACCATGTAAAACGGCACGGCGATGCCGGGCACGCCGTCCGGCGAGAACCACTCCGTCGACAACCACACGTGAGGCCGGAAGCGAATGCCGCGACGCCTGAGGTCCCGGCGAATTCGCTCGAGCCGCCCTTCGATCATCGTATGGCGCAATGTGAGCCGCAGATCGCAGAAGCGCTTCTGCAGCAGCTCCTCATCCGACAGTCGCGTCCAAGCAGCTTCGCGTACAGCGCGCCGCCGGTGCGGCTTGCGGGCTCGCGTTGTACGCGTACGCCGTCGAACAGGAACGCGCTTGCCGGCCGCCATCGCTCAGGTCAGCAGGCGTTGAGCGAGCGAGCGCAGCACTGCCTCCTCGCCGATGCGCTTGCGCCAGTCGAGGGGAATCGCCTCGACGCCGTAGTACGCGCCGCTCAGGGCGCCGCATAGCGCGGCTGCCGAGACTGGCGCACGCTTCGCGGCCGCGAGGTTCACGAGCGCGTCGCGAAACGTCTCCGTCTCAGCGAAGCTGCTCATCGCCGCGGCGGTGGCCGCGAGCGCCTCGGCCAAGCCTTCGGCCTGCGCGTCAAGGCGGCCTTCGAGCAGTGCTTTGATCTGCGGCTTCAGGGCGCGCTGCCGGACGAATTGCAGCGCCGGACCGCCGTATGCAAGCAGCTCGCGCTTCGGCCTCGCCTCGAGAGCGTCGATGAACTGCCCCGCCCAGACGCGGCATAGATCGAGCACCATCGGCGCCTGCTGGGTCGTCCGCGACGCATCGGCAGCTGCGTCGATTGCGCGCTGTGGGTCTGCGCGAAGCACGAGCGCGACGGCGAGCGTACGGGGTAGTGAGTGTGAGTCGAGCTTCTTCGGGTCGTGTGAGCCCGCGTTCGGCTTGTTCGACCATTGCCACGCGGCCAGCGCGCGCCTGAGTTCGCTCGGGACGGCCGCATGCCCAACGGCGCGCGTCCAGTGAAGATAGCGCCGCATCTGATCCGCCGGATCGTGACTGCCTCGCAGCAGCAGACTTTCGGCGAGCGCCCGCGTCGTAGCGGTGTGCACGCTCGTATGCAGCTCGTGCGTACGCTCGGAGAGCGTCGATCCATGGAACGCGGCGGACGCGACGAGGCTTCCCAGCGCATCGCCGAGCGCCAGTCCGATCAGGGCGCCCTCATAACGCGCACTCATGGCGAGCGGACCGCCGCAAGCGCGCGCGGCATCACGCCATTGATTCACGAATTCGACTTGGGCATCAGTTTCAGGCACGCTCGGCCAACGTCGAGAGCGTGCGCTTTGTCGCCAGAGAATCTGCAGGCGCTCAAGCGCCGCGTCGTTCGTCAGTCCGCTGCGTATCAGATAGCAGGCGATCGCCATCCCGGTGCGACCAATGCCTGCTCGACAATGAGCGTATACACATCGTCCGGCCTTGAGTTCCTCCTCGATCGCGTCCACGACCTGTCCCATGTGCGCGGGCGACTCAGGCAAACCGTGGTCGACAATGGGCAGGCGCCTATAGCGGATCGGCTGTTCGGTCAACTGCGGCAGCAAGTGGTCGTATTCGGGCAGCTCACCCTTTTCGGTCAGGTCGATGAAGCTGGCGACCCCCGCCCGCAACAGGGTCCGCAGTCGCTCCATCGCCTCGGCCCGCACTATCCCGCCGGGATGCTCGCCGGCGAGCAGCCGACCGGTCTCGACCCAATAACTATTAGGCAGAGGCGGCGCTGTGGAGTCGGGTTCCATGCTGTCATCCCCTAGCATTGATGCATCATAGAAGAAGAAGCGTCCGTGGGTCAGCGGTCCGCGGTCCGCTGGCGGAACACGCCCTGCCTTCTGTCCCGCCCCAATAGCTTGTAGGCTGTGCCGCCGCACGTACAAGCGGAATGCGGAGCCTCTGACCGACCGCTCACCGCGAACCACATAGTTCCAGCGAGGCATTCATGTCCGTACTTCGTCGGCTGTTCGCAGTTCGCTCCGTCGATTCCATCCTCAGGGACCTCAACTCCGCGCCCCCGCTCAAGCGCGTCCTGACCGCGCGCTCGCTGACGGCCATCGGCCTAGGCTCCACTATAGGCACGGGCATTTTCATCTTGACGGGCACGGTTGCCGCAAATCATGCAGGCCCGGCGCTCACGCTCTCGCTGCTCATTGCCGCGCTCGGCTCCGCTTTCGCCGCCATCTGCTACGCCGAATTCGCGGCGATGATTCCGGTGTCCGGCAGCGCTTACACGTATTCGTACGCGACGCTCGGCGAGGCGGTGGCGTGGATCATCGGCTGGAATCTATCGCTCGAATACCTGATGTCGGCCTCAGCCGTCGCGGTCGGCTGGTCCGAGTACGTGGCGAATATCCTGCACGGATGGGGCGTTCATTTGCCTGCCGCCCTGGCCAATGCGCCGTTCGGCAGAGCCGTAGACGGCTCGATCGAGCTGACGGGTGCGGTGGTGAACCTGCCTGCCGTCGTCGTCATCCTCGCACTGGGCGTACTGCTGTACGTCGGCGTGCGCGAGTCCTCGACGGCGAACAATTTGATGGTGTTCACCAAGATCGCCGTCATCGTGGCGTTCATCCTTGCCGGCGCCTCGTTCATCGACGTCGCGAACTGGTCCCCTTACATTCCCGAGAACGCCGGAAAATTCGGCGAGTTCGGCTGGAGCGGCGTACTGCAGGGCGCAGGCATCATATTCTTCTCGTATGTCGGCTTCGACGCGGCCTCAACCACGGCTCGCGAAGCCCGCAATCCACAGCGCGATCTGCCGCTCGGAATCATCGGCGCGCTCCTCATCTCGACCGTACTTTACGTCGGCATGGCGTTGGTGATGACGGGCATTGTTCCCTATCCCCAGCTCGATGCGGCCGCCCCCGTCGCTGTGGCGCTCGACGCACATCCCGAACTCAAGTGGCTCGGCGCCCTCGTCAAGATCGGGGCTGTCGCGGGGATGACCTCAGTGATCCTCATGTCGCTGCTCGGTCAGCCGCGCATTTTCCTGGCGATGGCCGAAGATGGGCTGCTGCCCCAATCCATGAGCCGCGTGCATCCGAGGTTTCGTACGCCGCACGTGGCCACCGCGATCACAGTGCTGATTGCGGCGCTGATCGCAGGCTTGTTCCCCCTGAACATTCTCGGCGAGCTCATCTCGATGGGCATCCTGCTGGCGTTCACGGTCGTGTGCATCGGCGTGCTCGTGCTGCGGATCACGAGGCCGGAACTGCCGCGCCCCTTCCGCGTTCCATATGCACCGCTGACCTGCATCCTGGGATCGCTGATCTGCTTCGGGATGACCTATTTCCTGCCGCTCGAGACCTGGAAGCTGTATCTGATCTGGTCCGTGATCGGGTTTTCGATCTACGGGATCTACGGCTACCGTCACAGCCGCCTGAGGGCGGAGGGAAAATAGCGAGAGTTTGAAGATCGAGCGGTAGTGAGTGGAGGCGCAGCCATGAACTCTGCGAGCGGTTACGACCTGCGGCCGCTGAGCGATGAAGAGCGACGGAAATTCGCAGCATCGCTCACTGAAGAGGAGCGCTACGTGATCCTCCATCAGGGCACCGAAAGACCATTCTGCGGCGCGCTCCTCGACAACAAGGACTCCGGAGTCTATGCGTGTCGTTTGTGCGGCCTGCCTCTGTTCAAGGCCGGAGCGAAGTTCGAATCCGGAACGGGCTGGCCGAGCTTCTACCAGCCGTTCGATCCGACGCACATCGCCGAATTCGTCGACCGCAGCCACGGAATGACGCGCACGGAAATCCGCTGCAAGCGCTGCGACGGACATCTCGGCCACGTCTTCCCGGACGGACCTGCGCCCAGTTATCAGCGCTACTGCCTCAACTCAGCATCGCTGGAGTTCTTTCCCGAGGGCGCCGAGCCGCCGCAACGCACCGCCGCCTGAAATGAGCGGATGGCCAGTATCGGCTATCCGCCGGGGGGAGCGTTGTATCCGCGAGCGCGTCGTCCCCTGCCCCCGTGCGGACGTGCGCTTGGCGCGTAGCGGACGCCCAGCGACATTCATGGGTCAGTGGGACGCGCGGCTGACTCCGGCCTTGCGACCTGAGCGTCGGACACTGGATAGTCCGGGTAAGCTGCACGGAAGCGCTCCCATTCCTCTTCAGCCTCGCGCACACGCCCGCGCCTGCGCAGCTCGCGAATTGCCTCGAGCCACGTTTGTGGATCCGACGCAAAGGGCGGTTCGGATCGGGGCGCGCCCGTCTGAGCAGTCTCGCCCTCGCGCATACGCGCCGTGTCGGGACGAATGCTCTCGGTCATGCGGAACTCGCGCACGTCAGCGCGCCTCTGCGCCTGAGAGCCATCGCGGTCTTCGAGCACAGCGCCGGCCGCCTGCGACGCATCTGATGACTCGGCAGGGACCGGCGCTGCGAGGGGCGCAGGCGGTTCGGCAGAGAGCTCTTGAGCCGCGTCTTCGGGCGCAAAGGACGCCCTCGGCTGGAGTTGCTCTTGCGCTGCGCCAGCCTTCGGGGGCGCCGCTACGTACGGAGTCAAGGAGGGCTGAAGCCGAGGCGTATTGCGCTCCGACTGCATCTGCTCGAGGTGCGATTCGGCGGCGCCTTGCCGCTGCTGTGCTGGCCGTATGCCTCGCATATCCACTTTCTGCTGCGGGACGACTGCAGTCTCTTTGTTCACCCCGCTTTCAATGGAATCGACAACGCTATGATCGTCGTCGCCGCGAGTGCAAGCGGCGCGCGCCAGCGCATTTATGTTTGCGGCCGAGGCGCTGCCGCCGAGCGCGCAAGCTCGAGCACGCGCTGATCGAGCTCTGGGGGAACATCGCCGCCGGCAATCTCGCGGTAGCGTAGCGAGATCTCCGAGTCCCGCTGCATATACTCGGTGAGGATCTGATCGTCGCTTCGGTCGCTCACGATAAGCCTCCCGGCGATGCGCAGTGAACGCGATGGTGGGCGAGCGCAGCCCGCAGCT
>DATAFY010000223.1:0-2914 GCA_036257205.1 Steroidobacter sp.
AAGTACTCCTTTATCTGCGCCTCCGCATACTGCGCCCAGCCTTCGATATTGGCGCTGTTGAAGGCGAACACCGCCCGAGCTATCGACACGCCGTGTTCCAGCATGCTCGCGAACTGCAACTCGTGACCGGGTCGAGCCTCATGCGCGGTCAGCGCCCACGAAATCGCGTCGTTGTTGAATTCGTCCATTTGGGCGCCGGGCGTCGCGTTCGGGTTGCCGGTCGTCAGCACGAATTGCACTGGCTCGCCCGTGTTGCCCACGAAACGCGGCGGATCGACATGCGGCCCGGGTGCTACGGCGGACTCCGCTTCCGTCGCAAGCCGGATCACGGCCTTTCGCGTGGGCAGAGTCACGATGCGCTCGCGCCGCACGATGTCCTCTACGCGCGCAAGGCGCTCTTGATAGAACGCCAAGAGCTTGTCGTCCGCAATGCGCTCCTGTTTGAGCCGACGGAGCACGTCGCGATGATCGGCGGATTGCCAGCCGCGCTGCGCCGCGAGCGCGCGGGACAGCGACTTCATTTCGGCGCGCGTCTGGATGTAGTTTGCAGTCGCACGATCGATCACCTCGCGAGGGTCCATTTTGACCCCGAATTGCCTGAGGTTGTCCGCATAGACTTCGGGCGGCAGTTGATGCGACTTGCGCGCGCGCGGCAACACGGTCGAGCGCACCCAAGCGCCGTAATCGTCGATATGACGGCGCAGCGTCCGCATGTCTTTTTGCCAGCCAGTCAAACCGCTTTTCTTCAGCAGGTCCTCAATCCCGTCCATGTAACGGCGCTGATTTGCCAGATATTGCTGTGCTTCCACGATCCACGGGCCGAGCAACGCGGGATTTCGTGCAGCCTCTTCGTAGCGCGCCTGCGCGAGTTTGGTGATCGGCTCGTAGCCTCGTTCCGCGCCGACGTAGCGCTTGAGGCGTATGAGCGCAGCTTTCTGCCGCTCTTTGGGAATACGCTCATCGATTAGATTCTTAAACCCGGAAAAAACCGCTTGCGGCAGATCAAAGAACGGCAATAAGTGCGTGCGATTGATTTCGGAACTGGTGCGCCGACTGCGAGCCGCGTCGATCAGGATGTCGAGATCTTGTCGAACACGCGGATCGGTCGTCTCTGCACGGCTCGCCTCGAGCTTCTTGACGGCCGTGTCGAGATCCGCCTCCTGCCGCTCGGCGAACCGCGGTTGTAGGTCGAGGACGTCGTCGTCGTAGCTTTCGACGCCGCGGAGGGTGGCGAACTCCGGCCTGTAACGCGACGTGGTCTCGAGAAGAATTGTCGCGTGCCGATTGCTTTCAGCGATCCAATCCGCGTCCGCCGCGTTGGCGGACAGAGCAACCAACCAGAAAAACAGCAACACCAACCGATGCATGAGCGTGCTCCCCAATGGCGCGAGCCAGGAGTCTCGCTGAACGAATGCGAGTTGGCTATCACTCTTCGGAGGTTTAGCAGCGCTAGGCGGTGAGGCGTGAGCGGCAATCGAGGCATGCCGCAAGTACTCACGCCGCCAGTCACGGGTCCGTCCGGACCAGGGCAGACGCCGCTCAGTCCCAGCCGACGGCGAAGATGGCGCTGCCGACCAGGAGGCGGCCATCGATGCGCCGGCTTCGGCGAAATCTGCGGCGGATGGTCCAGTTCGCCGAAGTATTCCGAGCTCCCAAGATTGTCGCGGCGCTGCTGCGACAATTGGGATGGACCCACTTCTGCTCATCCCTATCAAGGACCCGGCGGAAGCGGGATTTCTACGCTGAGATGTGCCGCATCGAGCGGTGGAGCACCCGGGATCTCCGTTACAAGATCGACGGGATGCTCTACGAGCGTACGGCGTCGTCGAGGAAACCGGAAGAACTCATCCGCAAAGAACTTGCGGCGCTCCGCGAGAAGGACAAGCCTACGCCGGCTCTGGTGTTCCAAGACCGCTAGATGCTCGACCTCCTCGGGCCCGCTGACACTCATAGTGAGAAGGACCTCGAGTCGGCGATCTTGCGGGAGATCGAACGCTTTCTCTTTGAGCTCGTAGCCGGCTTCACCTTCGCGGAGCGGCAGAAGCGGATCACGCTCGACGGCGACAACGACGACGTCGACCTGCTCTTCTTCCACCGGCGCATGCGACGCCCAGTGGCGAGCTGAAGATCGGCGACTTCAAGCCCGCCGACTCGGGTCAGAGGGAGCTTTACCTGCGCTGGCTGGACCGGCATGAGCGCCAGCCCAAGAAGGTCGCAGCTTTCACATAGGCCGCATTTTTTGCTCCACACACGTCTGCAAATTATCGCGAGGACCGCGGTGAGTTTCCGGCGCGAGGGCGCCTGAACGGGAGTCTACGTCGCAAACTACACGGTACACCAACGAGATGCTCGGGCGCAAAACGCGGTTCTCCGCTTGGCAAACACCCATTTAACCTCAGCAAACTCGAACTTATGCGCGCGCGTGCGGGACGTGCGCCGGGCGGCCTCTATTGGGTAGCGCCGTACAGGGCGAACGTGCCCAGCCAGTGACTGCCGACGTAATGCTCGCTCGTCACCGCGCCGAGGGAGGCGGCACGATGCTCCGCTGAGGCCTTCCGCAGAGACCGGATCCGTCGGTCGTTGCCCGGGAGTCCGCGCGCAACGCCCTCGAGCATCCACGCACGGCTCAAGTTCAAGCCATCCAGATGCGCAAGCTTCGGGTCGCTGCGATCCGTGACTTCCGCAGGCCGCAGCCAGTGCGTGCTTCCGTCGCGTGCGATCTGCGGAAGGAACGAGGTAAGCCAGTCCGCGTAGTCTGGCGGCTCCAGAATCCGGCGCATGAAGTCCGCTTCGGCAAGGCAGGGCGAAAGGAAATCCTGACCCGAGGGCTCGTATGCGAGCGGACATGCGCGGTCGTTGAAATAATACTGTCGCCCCTTAGCAAGCAGCAGGCGGTGCATGTGCCAATCCCCGG
>DATAFY010000164.1:0-1531 GCA_036257205.1 Steroidobacter sp.
CTTACCCGGGAATAGCGCAGCTCGATCATCGTCGAGTACGGTCGCGTGCCGCGGCTTACGAAAGCGAGGCAGACGCGCTTGTCACACGTACACACCCAGGCGGATGGACCTGAGCGCCGTCCTCTGGGCGAGAATGCCTGCTCTCACTCGATTCGAACGGGGACCCCCCAATGGCTTCCAGCTTGCATTCAGCGCGGCTCAGGAGCGCATGCGCCAATACGCCTGTTACGAGGACGAATCATGCGTTGCCCGCATTCTCGCTGGGCGCGGCAACAGCTCGCCAGCGCCGAATCGCGAGCAACAGGAACGCAAGCGCCCAGCAGGCGCCGAAGGCGCCTCCGCCGCCGCTCGTCGGCGGATTGGGCCGTACATCATGAGATGCGTCCTCCAGCGGCACGCGCGATAGTTCCGGGCGCTCACTGCCGGCCGAGGCTGCGAGCCGCCCGCTGGAGGACTCATAGAGGTCGATCTGCACATCGTAGTAAGCGGTGGGATACCCGCTCATCCACTCGGCGGTCACGGTATAGAGGTCGCCTGTTCCGCTCGCATCCACCAGAAAATCCTCAGACTCGTACTCCTCGATCCATTCTCCGCCTTGGGGCCGGGTCCATATGCGGGCATAGAGGTAGCCCGCAACATCGGCATCGGGATCGAACGCGATCCTGAAGCTTGAGTAGTGGCCATCCGCGTCATCATCGACGAGCAGCATTGTGCTCACGTCGCGGATGGCGTAACCGGGAACCTCGATCGGTTCATCGAGACCGGCTTCCTCAAGCGGCAGAAAGCTGAGGACGCTGCTCTCCTGCGGTCCGAACGTGGCGACGATGCCGCCAAAACCGACTTCGTACAAGTCGATGAGTACGTCGTACTCGCTGGTCGCGAAGCCGGCATCGAGAGTCGTCGTGACGTAGTAGTCGTCGCCAGGGGATTGCCCATAAATCCGGAATTCTTCACTTGTGTGGTACAGCAGCCAGTCTGTTTCGCCTGCACGGCGCAGATACAATTTCGCGTAAACGAGCGCGTCGGCGAACAGCGTGTCTGCGTCAAACCGAAGCCTAAACTCACTGTAATGTTGGTCGCCGTCGCGATCCCTCAGGAGCGCGGCTGCGGCGTCGTAGATGTAGAAGTTGACGGCAGTGGGACTGAGCGTAGTGCTCTGCGTCCGCTTTTCCGTGGTCTGAGGAATGCTTTTGTTCTCGTGCCCGGAGCCTTCGCGCGAGGGTTTGGAAAGTGATCCAGTCCGCGCACTCACGTAACGGGACACGCGCGCCGCGTCGAGCGTCTCGGGCTCGCTGACGAGTCGCCGTTGCGCTGCGCGGCTCTCAGAGCAGCCCACCAGCATGATTACTGAAGCGCACACGAAAACCGCCGTCCGACTCATGCCTGCCCTCTGCCGTACTGTTGAGTGAAGGGATTGCAGCGTGATCGCCATTAATGGGTGCTGAATCTCTTGACAGCGATGAGTGGCCGATACGCAGTTCAGCGGTCATTCAGCGAGCGTTGGCGGTTGCTCGAGCAAAAATCTCGGCGT
>DATAFY010000264.1:0-7588 GCA_036257205.1 Steroidobacter sp.
CTCGTGCAGATCGAGCGTGTACGCGCCGAGCAGCCAGCCGAATTCGCCGGCCGCCGCCGGGGCGGCAGAGGCAAGCCGCGTTTCGAAACTGCGCGTCTGTCGCGCGCTCAATGCGCGATAAAAATAATCGTAGGTGTACGGTGCCCAGCTCTGTGCATTGCCCCAGTCTCCATCGAAGCTGTTTTCAGCATCAGTGTTCGCACCTGCTGCAATCAGCGTGAGCTCCGCGGACGAACGAATGGGGAGCGTCGCCCGGATCGAAGCCCCGTTCGCTCGCTGCGCATCCTTGCCGGGACGGTCAGCCAACGAAACTCGCGAATTGTCGATGGACCAGGCGTCGTAGCCGTTGTCGAGATCGGCGTATAGCCAGGTGAAATCCACGGCGCCGCCTTCCATCGGCCGCCAGCGCCATTTCGCACGCGCCGTCAATTCATCCCGGTCATTCGTGTCGTTGCGCTGCAGAAAAGCGTTTTCGCGGAAACCATCCGTCCGATAACGCTGAACGGCAACACGCCACGCGGAATCGAGTTTTGAGATCGGCCCGGTGGCGACGACGCCCAACGATTCGCTGTCGTAGTCTCCGACCGCGGCCTCTGTGCTTACGCCGAATTCGTCTTCGGGCGCAGTTCCGCGCAACACGATTAGTCCCGCTAGGGAGTTGGCGCCATAACGCATCCCTTGCGGCCCGCGCAGCACTTCGATGCGCTCGACGTCGAACGTCGTGGCGGCCATCGCCACACCGCTGAAATCGATGTCATCGATGAGAAAGCCCACCGAGGGATTCGGCGCACCCTCATACTGCTCGAGCTCACCGATGCCGCGCAGCTGGAAGTATCGCGGTCGGGAGGCGCCTCCGGCCCAGTGCAGATTTGGAACAGACGTGAGGACGTCTTCGAAGTGCTGCCGGCCGGCGTCACGCACGGTTTGCTGATCGAGCACGCTGACGCTCGCGGGCGCCTTCGAGAGCGCCTGTTCGCGAAGAGTCGCGGTGACGGTCACTTCCTCTAGAACATCCTCGCCGCTCGCCGCGCAGGCGGCCCCGGCCGGAAGTCCGCACATCACAGCAGTCGCAAGATTCAGAACGACAAGACGCATCTCCAGATCCTCTTGTAAAAAAGGAACCGGCGACAGGCGAAGACGAAAGCAGAAAGATTGAAGCGAGACGATGTCGCACACCTGCTCCCTACGCCGGTGCTAACCGGATCAGGTTCAACGGGTTCGCAAGTCCGCCTCTTGCATCTCAGGCCCAAGTCAGGGCCACCCCAGGGCGAGTCGAATTCTAGCGATGTCGAAAGCCGCTGGTCTACTGCCGCATGATTATTGGCGACTAGCAAGGGCTGGTGCAGTGCGGCTGATCGTGTGTGCGTACGGCTGTTTTGATTTCAGCGCCGTAAGAATAGGTCGCAAGAGGCTCTGGCCTCCGACGCGCGCGGGCGTGAGGTGAAGGTGCGTATGTCTCAGTGCAAGCAGACCGGCGTTCCGACCAGCGCCCACTCGCCAAGCGCCCAGCCGCCGGCGGCCGCGGGCAAGCCTCCCGGCGCACGTAGTGGCTCCGTCCCTGCGCTTGCGCTATAAGTTCGCCTCGCTTTTCGCACGAGGCTCGCGCTTCCATGGCCAATCGTCGTTGCCAGCTTTTTCATGTCGACGCGTTCACCCGTCAGCGCTTCTGCGGCAACCCCGCCGTAGTCGTGCTCGACGCGGATGATCTGTCGGAAGATGAGATGCAGACGATCGCCGCGGAAGTGAACGGCGAAACCGCATTCGTGCTCGAGGCGGACGACGCAGATCACGATATTCAGGTGAAGTTCTTCACGCCGCGACATCCCGTGCCCTTCGTCGGACACGCCACGATCGCTGCGCAATATGTGCTTGCAAAGAAGGACGGTAAACCGCCAGGTAAAGTGCGGCAGCGCACCGGCGCGGGCGTGGTCGAGGTCGAAGTGATGGAGGCTGAAGGCGACCTGCGCATCGCGCTAACGCAAAACCCGCCGTTGCTGGGACCCGTCATCCCCGACCATCACCGAACGCAAGTCCTGAACGCGCTCGGGATCTCGAGCCCGAGCCTGCACGCCGAATGTCCGCTGCAGATCATGACGAAAGGCAGCTCGCGGCTGCTGATCGGGCTGAAATCGCCTGACCTGTTGAACTCCGTGAAACCCGACTTCGAAGAACTCGCTCGCCTCACTCCGCACGTAGGCGCCGAGGGGTATTTCGTGTTCGCGCTCGGCGATGCGGACGGCGCGCTTGGGGTCGTATCGCGCATGTTCGTTCCGGCCCTGGGCATTCTGGAAGACCCCGTCAGCGGGAACGCGCACGGCATGCTCGGCGTCTATCTTGTGAATCACGAGCTGATGAAACCGCAAGACGGCCGTGTCAGGTTCCGCGGCCAACAGGGAATGTGGGTGCGGCGCCCAGGGGTCGTGGATGTCGAGGTCCTATCATCCGGCCGCGTGGCTCAATCGGTGCGCATCGTCGGCGACGCAGTGATCGTATACGAGGCTGAGGTTCTCGTTTAGCGAGGACGGGCTACTCGGGCGGCCGAACTACGTCGTCGGCGCATTGGCGGCGCGCTATGCGCACAATCGCCCTCGAGCGATGAACAGCGGGAGCGTCGTAGGCAGGCGGCTTTTATTCAAGCGTGTGGCCGTCGCTTCTGCGTGCGCTGCGTGCGCCGGTTGTTGGTCGAAGCGGGCGCCGCAATAATCGACGCGGCCCCACCGGCGTGCGGGAGATCCGTCGCGGACCGAATCATCCGCTGACGAGCCTTCGTAGGAGAACATTTCATCGCCGAGGAGCACGGACTGCCGATCTCGAGCGAGTGGCACTTTGGTCAGTACAACGACTCCTACGTCGCGCTTACGCTCTACGACGACCGCAATGTGGCCGAATACATCAGGGACTCGAGGAGCCCAGGTTGCGCGTGACGTCGTTTGCCGGCGATGCGCTGCGCTGGGTGCCTGGATGTGGTGGATCCATACGATGGGAAAGAAACCCTCTCCATGACGGTGACCTACCAGGGACAGTAGAGGGCTGACCGAGACCGGGGACTCGGCCGTCGAGATCGTGAAGACGGTAGGGACTGCTGTCGTCTGTCGGTCACCGCCAGGCGACGGTCTGCGACGTGTCGTAGCCCCGCCTCTGGCCCGATAGGCCTGCAAGCCATTGCTTCGCCTCACTTTCCATGGATACTTGAGGCATGGACAGTCCGCCGACCTCCGCGGTCGATCTCGCCGTGACGCATCTGAATGCGCCGGTGGGTCGCGTGCTGACGAAAACGGAGTTCGCCGACGCTTTCAAGGCCGGCACGCTGCGCGCCGTTCACCGTCATGAGTCAGTGGCGCTGCTCTGCTATCTGTTCGTCGAGTTCGATCCGCAGCTGATCATCCGCTGCGTCAATGAATTGCGCTCGGGTCTCCTCAAGGCCAACGAGCTCTACAACGACACGCTGCGCGCGAACGCCCCGCGCTCGCTCAACTGGGAGCGCTCGGTCGCGCACCTGCTATGACCCCGACAGTGACGTCCAAAGTCATCGCCGATCACGAAGCGCACGGCCCGTGGCGCAAGCTCCTCTCGCTCGCCTCGAGGCTGGTCAGCCAGGTGGAAGGATTGGCCGGCACGCCCATGAAGCCGCTCCTGGGCGGCGGTACGCGCCTCATGCTGACGCTGCATCACCGCATCAGCGATGACATTGACCTGTTCATCCGCGATCCGCAGTGGATCGGCTATCTCACGCCGCGCCTCAACGACAAGACCGAGGCGGCCGTCGATGGCTACGAGGAGAACGCGGTGTCGCTGAAGCTCAAGGTCGCGCAGGGCGAGATCGACTTTATCGTCGCGATGTCGCTCCTCAACCTGCCAAACGAGAAGATCCCCGGGGTTCCTTTCGATCTCGAGCCGGTGGCCGAGGTGCTCGCGAAAAAGCTCTTCTATCGCGGCGCCATGCTCACGCCGCGGGACCTGTACGACTGGTGGGCGATCGAGACGATGGCGCCCAACGAGCTGCCGCGCGCCGCCCTGGCTGCGCTAATCAAGGACCGTCTGGCCGGCATCGAGAGCACGCTCGACGCCATGAGCGTCTCCAAGGCCGCTCAGTCGATATGGATGACGCTGCGTGCGCCGAAAAAGCCCCCGCTCATTGAAGCCATCGAGTTCGCGCGCCAGCGCATCAATGACTACCGACACGGCATCGATGTTTCGCCAACGCCCTGCCCGTGAACTCCGAAAAAATGCTTCCCGAAGTGGATTGTGCGATCTAGAGACTTGTTTCGCGGGCTGGCTCGAGGTCCCGGCGCGCAGTTAGAAAAACCTCCGAGCAGGCTCACTCACGAATCATCCAATGCGCTTCGTCGTCGCGCCAGACCCGCCCTTCCTGCTCGAGCTTGAGCAGGTGTGCAAGGAGAGAGGATTGAGCGATTGGATGTAGCCTCGGATCGACATCGTCGTACACGCTAATGACCAGCGTCTCGAGGTTCGTACGTACTGCTTGCCGCAGACGCTCGAGCGCCTTCGCCTCGCGCTTGAGCCGATGAGCGATCACTGCGGAGATTTCGCGTTGCGCATCCTCGATGATTTCGCCGTGCCCGGGCGCAATGCTCGCGATCGGTTCATGCTGCAAGCGTTCGAGCGAGCCCAGGTACTGCTTCATATCCCCATCCGGCGGACTGATCACGACCGTCGAGCCCTCCATGAGATGGTCGCCGCTGAACAACAGCCCGGCTCCTTCGAGGAGAAAACACAGGTGATTTGAAGCGTGCCCCGGCGTGTGCAGCGTGCGAAGGCTGTAAGCATCGATGCGAACGACATCGCCGTCGCTCAAGACGCGAACCGGCGCGAACGTCGCATCCTGCCGACCGTGCGGCGGGGCCGGACGCCCCAGCACCTGCGCTCCGCTCGCTCGGGCGAGCGCCTCGACGCAGGGCGAATGATCCGGGTGGGTGTGGGTCGCCATTACGGCATCGATGCGGCCGCTTGTCTCCTCGAGAATTCGCCCCACGTGAACCTCGTCCACGGGCCCAGGGTCGACCACCACGAAACGCTCAGCGCCTATCAAATAGGTATTCGTGCCCGGCCCGGTCATGTATCCCGGATTACGGGCCACGAGCCGCCGCACGCCCGGCACGATGACATCGATCTGTCCTGATGTGAGCATCGGTCTAGGTTAGCTCAAAGCTTGCCGCATGAATGCTGCCGGGCGCGCGCCGTTATCATCCGCCGTGCCGGTACGCACGGCGAGGTCCTCTTGGAACACGAGCGCATCCGCAAGACTTTCATTCAGGAACTACATGGACAAGCGAAATCCCCATGCTCGTCATCTTCCGCTCGAAGGCGACCGAATCAGTGACGATGTTTCAGAACGTCGCTGTCGAACTGCTCAAACTGATGGGGGCGACAGGCCATGTGCCCGGAGGATTGACGGCGGAAGATGTTGCGGCCGCGTTAGCGCGACTGGAAGCGGCTATCGCGGGCGTCACCGCGCGCACTGATGCGCCGGCGCAAGGCGTCGAAAACGACGACTGGGCGTCCGAAGACGACAGGGACCCCGCCCGGGAGCCGCCCGTTGCGATAGCCGTGCGCGCCTTGCCGCTGATCAGTCTGTTGAAGCGCGCCGCCGCCGCCCACGCCGAGGTGATATGGGAAGGATCAGGGAAGTGATTGGCGACTGACTAGTTGGACGATGTACGCGCCTGATGCGCCAGAAACAGGAGCGGGCGGGCTGAAGGCTGTAGACTACGCTTGTGGGTCAGGATGTCGCCGCTCCGGGCGGTTTTCTTCACCCACAGCCTACAGCCTACTGGAGCCTCCCGAATGGGCCGCATTTTCGAAGTCAGAAAGCATGCGATGTTCGCCCGCTGGAATCGCATGGCGAAGCAGTTCGCGCGCATCGGCAAAGACATCACCATTGCCGTGAAAGCGGGCGGCTCTGACCCGAACTCGAACCCGCAACTGCGGCGCGTGATTCAGAACGCGCGCGCAGTGAACATGCCCAAGGACAAAGTCGAAAACGCGATCCGCCGCGCGTCCGGCAAGGAAGCGGCCAACTACACGGAGATCTTGTACGAAGGCTACGCGCCGCACGGCGTAGCCGTACTGGTCGAGGCGGCGACGGACAATCCGACGCGAACCGTCGCGAGTGTGCGGAACATTTTCTCGAAGCATGGCGGCAACCTGGGCGCCTCGAACAGCGTCGGCTTCCTGTTCCGGAAGATGGGCGTATTCCGCCTCCATCCCGAAGGTATCGACCAGGACGATCTTGAGCTGTATCTCATCGATCACGGGCTCGACGAGATGGGCGAGAGCACGGGCGAGAAAGGCGAGCCGCAGCTCGTGATCCGGTGCGCATTCGCCGACTTCGGCCAGGTGCAGAAGGCGCTCGAAGATCGGAAAATCACGCCCCTCTCTGCCGAGCACGAATACATTTGCATCACCCCAACGGAACTACTCGAAGAGCAGGCGAACGAAGTGCTCGAGCTGATCGATAGACTCGAACAGGACGAAGACGTTCAGAAGGTGTATCACACGCTCGCGTGACCACAGTGATCGGTCCGTCCGCCCAGAGCCGCCGCGACGCGATGTGAGCGCGCGCAAGATCATTCGACAGCGTCAACGCGAACGGCGGATTCGCTTCCAGTCGCTGATCACTCGCTAACTCACTGGCCATTCACGCACCATTTACATCTGCCGCGCTCGTCTGAACAGATCTGCGGCCTCGCCGCCTGATTTATCGAGGGCGTTGGCGAGATATCGCTTCACTACGACCTCGCGAGCACTTCGAACTCGCGCTGTAACAGCGTCCAAGCGCGCTCGTCTTCGCACTCTCACATTCGCGGCGACTCGCGCGACCTTCAGCAACGCCATTGCGCAACAAAGCCACGGCGAGTTCGCGTCGCCGCAGGATTGGGGACAGGCCTGATAGAAACGCTCAAAGTCGCTCGCCACGCCGGGCAGTCCGATCAGCACGCCGTCAATGCGATCCGCCGTCGCCGGGCAGATCAGGCGCGGATTGCGCTCCGCGCGCCGAACGAACTCGTCCATTGAACGGGCACGCTCAATGGGTCGCCCTCAGGCGCATAGATCGCTTGACGCACATCGTCCTCAAGGCCTTTTGTCGACTGATTCCCCCTGCAACTCCGCGGAGGCCGTCAAGAGCGACCACACCTGAGCCCGACCGCAAGCCAGCCGTGCCCTGCGCAGCAATGGATCAGTGGCGCCCCGCTTGAGCTGTCCGGCCCGACCCGTCGCGTCGGTTGCACGCGGCATGCCGGCCGGGGCGCAAGACCAGAAGCGGCTATGTCGGCGGAAATCGCCTCGTTTGATGCGGCGCGCTGCCTATCGCTGTGTCCGCGGCGATGGTCCGGACGCCGAGCGGACAGTCGCCGGGCACTCTCTGTGGCCTACAACGGCGACTGGCGGCTGGGCGACTGGCCCAATAAGCCAACCGCAGCGAACCATGGCAGCGCCCTGCCCCAGCGAGTAAACTTCGCGTCCCCGCGCGGTCGTAGCTCAGTTGGATAGGGTACCTGGCTTCGAACAAGTCAAGGTTCGGTTCGAATCGTGCCGATTTGGCTTGCGCGATCAGGGGTTTAGGAGA
>DATAFY010000293.1:0-1801 GCA_036257205.1 Steroidobacter sp.
AGAGCGGCTCAGCTTGATCTCCTGGCCGTCGTCAAGCGTCAGGAAGTACTCGCCGTTGGTATGCGGCCGCAGCCGGCGGACGCTCTGCACGTTGACGATAGTGGAACGATGCACGCGCTGGAAAATCTTCGGATCGAGGGCCGCCTCGAGCGATTTCATCGTTTCGCGCAGCACGTAGGTCCGGCCCTGGGCATGGACGCACATGTAATCGCCCGCCGCGTCGATCCAGTCGATCGTCTTCACATCGAGGCGCACGGTGCCTGACTCGTCCCTGATCGGCAGCACGCCCGGATACTTCGGCGCGTTCTCAAACCCGAGTTGCTCGCGCAGGACTTTTTCGTCGACCGATCCAGATCCCTGCATTGCTGCGAGCAGCGCCATTACCTTCTCGCTGTGTTCGAGGGCGTTGCGTTGCCGCCAATGCGCGCGTACTCGGTCGACGGCTTGCGCGAAGCGCGCGTCGTTGATCGGCTTCAGCAGGTAGTCGAGCGCCTGCGCTTGGAAGGCGTCGAGAGCGTATCTGTCGAAGGCCGTCACAAAGATCGTCATCGGCATCGATTCTTGCGGCACGCGCGCGAGCACATCCAGGCCGGACAGTCCTGGCATCTGGATGTCCAGAAACATGAGGTCGGGCTGTTCACGCTGCACCGCTTCAATCGCCTCGCGTCCGTTTTTACACGACGCGACGATCTGTACGTCCGGATAGTTCGCCAAACGAATCTCGATCCCGCGACGTGCAAGTTCCTCGTCGTCAACAATGATCGCGCGTAAGAACTGATTGCTCATGCCGCCGCAAAGATATCTCACAGCTCGCGTCTCACAACATGCGCTGAAGGAGCCGCGCGCGAGGTGAAGAGGAGTCTCCTAGTCCACTCCGCAAGCGGGTTCCGCCGGAAACCTCAGCGCGACTCTCAGCCCGGGCTGAGTGTTCGTGATCGCGACCTCGCTCTTCTCTCCATAGAGCACCTGCAGCCGTTCGCGGGTGTTGCGGATCCCCACGCCGCGCCCGTTCGCGATGCGCGAGGCGTCGACCATGCCCGGACCATCGTCCGCGACCTCCAGTTGCAGCATGCCGCCCGTGACGCGCGCCGCGACGCGAATCCTCCCGCCATCTTCGCTCGGAGAGACCGCGTATTTGATCGCATTCTCGATGAGCGGCTGCAACAGCAGACTGGGGATCAGCACCCGGCTTGCCGCCTCGTCGATTGCGAAATCGAGCTTGAGTCGCAGGCCGAAGCGCATCTTTTCTATGTCTAAGTAGAGATTCAGCGCCTCCATTTCCTGCGCCACCGTAACCTTCTTCATCGGATCCTGATCGAGCGTGTGGCGGAGAAACTCCGACAGACCGGTGACGGCGCAGTTCGCGGAGGTGTTGCGGTTGTCGAGGATGAGCGTAGAGATCGCATTCAGCGTGTTGAACAGAAAATGCGGGTTCAACTGGTAGCGCAGCATCTTGAGCTGAGCTTCCTGTGCGAGCGCCGAGGCGCGCAGCGCCGCCTCGCGCTGCGTCTGCGTGGATTCATAGTAACGGAAGCCGAAATACAGCCCCACCCAGCAGGCCATGAGGTACGTGCCGCTCACGGCCCCGCTGAAGTAGTCCGTCAGCCCGTTGTTCATCTCCTCCCAAGAACTGGGTAGGAAGCTGATGTACGCCAGATTCACGCTTACGCGCCAAGCCAAGGCCGTTGCGTATGCGGCGACCACCCCGCCTGCAATGATGGTCCCAGGCGAACCCGACCACAGTCGTCGGCAGATGTACCGCAGGGGTGCACTAATCAGAAAACCCGACAGGCTCGCCGCC
>DATAFY010000297.1:0-1961 GCA_036257205.1 Steroidobacter sp.
CAAGCCCGGAGAGCTTCTGCAGCCGCGGGTTCGTCGGCCGCACGTAACCAGCTAATGAAAAATTTGCAGCCCGCGCCGTTTCGCCGATCACCAAGAACAACGCGAGCGGCCGTGCGTGCGGCGCCGCTGCGCGTTCACTGCGCCCCGCGGGATTGAGCAGCGAGCCTGAGGCATGGCCTTCGCCCGCAGCAATCAGCGCCAGTGCGCTGCTCACCGGCGCGGCGGGCGTAAGCAGGTAACGGATCGGTTTGTGCGCGCGTAGGAATACGGCGAAATCCGCCGAGCTCATCAACACGCCGCCAGCCGAAAGCGCGAGCCCCGCGAGAATATACATAACCCGCGCGCGCAGGCGCGCGCCCGGCCGTGCGGAGGCGATCCGAACTCGCCACGCGATCGCCGCCGGAACCGCGCCCAGCACCAGCAGATGCAGCCAGAAATGTAGGTTGACGAGTCCGACGACCTCATCAACATCCGTCTGCACCAGGTTGCGCATCATCTCGCGGTTCATGACGACGCCGAACGTCGATGAGAAGTACGCGCTTGCGGCGGCGATGAGGAAAAGAGCGCCTGCGGCTGCACGCATCAATGTCCGGCTCGGCGCGAGCAGCAGCAGCATCGACTGCAGCGTCAGACTGAGAATGAAGAGCGAGACAACAAACGCCGCCGCATGCGCAGACGGGCGCCACATCGTGTGCAGCGTTTCGCTCCAGAAGCGTCCGTTGTAGAAGAACAGCCACACGAGCGACACGGTGACTGCGTAGCGCACTTCCGAGCGAAAACAGAGGATCGGCAGGGTGGGAATACACCGCCGCGCCTTCTTGGGCTCCGCAACCTGCTCGAAATGCGAATGGAATGTGGTCTGGCTCATGAATGCGTTAGACGCGGCGAGTCTCCGCATCCAACCGCGCTATGCGCCATCACTGTGCGGAATTCAGGGCAATCCTGATGTGCGCGTCATCGCCCGGGCGGCGGTGCAAGCGCGTCGTGGCGAGCACAATGTCGACCGCGGCCTCGGGCGACAGCCCCGCGATGGAGCCGCGCAACTTCAGCTCGCGGGCGGCGATCTGCGCCTGCGAATCGTCGTATACCAGTTCGCGTCCGGTTTCCCGAGCCGCCCACGCGAGAAACGCGTCGAGCGTCTGATCCTGAATATCGAACTGCCGCGCCGCCTGGAGCGTCCAGGCCCACGCCGGGTCGTTCCGCGGCGCAAGGCCGCGCTCGATCTCGCCGTCCGCATTCAGCTTGACGCGCTCGCCGGCGGTTCCGGTGGTGATTCCGGTCTCGCTCGTGATCTCAACGCGCCCCTGCCTTACCAACACGTCAAGGTTTTCTGTCCCCGCGCGCACCTGATACTGCGTGCCCACGTGCCGCACTGAGCCGAGGGCGTTTTCGATCGTCAGCGGCTCCGCGGAGGCCGCGCCGCCCGCATCCACGTAAACGCCGCCCGATTGCAGTTCAATACGGTCCTTGGTGAGGAAATGCACGGACGCTCCTGTGTCGAGCCGCACCACCAGCCCGCCCGCCAGGCGCAGCGTTGCGCGCCCGTCAATCATCGTCAGGACATCGCCCCTCCTGATCGGGGTGCCCGTCGCTGCGCCATGATCTTCGCCGCCGTGAGGGGTTGTCACGGACACGAGCCCTGTGCGATAGATCACGGATGCGATTTCATGGGGACTCATGACCCGCACGCCGACGGCCGTCGCGAGGACAGCGAGCAATACGCTGGCGGCGAGCGCGAATTGCAGCTGGCGTCGGCGGCGCATGCGCGCTCCCACGAGCGCCCGCCACTCCGCGTAGACGGCGGCGCAGACCTCCTGCGTCGCCTGGCGGGAGGGTTCCGGGCGCGAACCGATCTCTCGCAACACCGCTTCGATGCCTGAATCATCAGCGTCGGTGTTCTCGGGTGTGTTCATGATGTTCACTGCTGTCCGCGCATGTCGGCGAGAATGTCTTGCGCGGTA
>DATAFY010000302.1:0-10310 GCA_036257205.1 Steroidobacter sp.
AGCGGCGAGCCGCTGCACAACGCGCTCGTGTGGCAGGACACGCGCGTCGATCCGCTCGTCGCCCACTACGCAGCACAGGGCGGCAAAGACCGGTTTCGCGCCCGCACCGGCTTGCCCCTCGCGAGCTATTTCAGCGGGCTCAAACTCAAGTGGCTTCTCGACCGCGCGCCGGACGCTCGCAAACGCGCCGAAGCCGGGGAACTGTGCTTTGGCACGATCGACTCATGGACGCTCTGGAATCTCACCACACGACTACACGTCACGGACGTCACGAACGCTAGTCGCACGCAATTGATGTCGCTCGCCAGGCTCTCCTGGGACGATGAGATGCTGCGCGCCTTCGCTGTGCCCGAAGAGGTGCTTCCGCGCATCGTTTCATCGAGTGAGGTGTATGGCGAGATCGCGCACGGCCCTTTGAAGGGCGTCCCAATTTCCGGGATTCTGGGCGACCAGCAGGCCGCCCTCGTCGGTCAGGCGTGCTTTGGGCCTGGCGAGGCGAAAAACACGTACGGAACCGGCTGCTTTCTCCTGATGAACACGGGCGAGGCGCCCGTGTCCTCGACCGCCGGCCTCGTGACCACGGTCGCCTATCGATTCGGGGAAGCACCCGCACGGTATGGGCTTGAAGGTTCGATCGCCATCTCCGGCGCGCTCGTGCAGTGGCTGCGCGACAACCTCGGATTGATTGGTTCGAGCGCCGAAATCGAGTCGCTTGCCGCGAGCGTCTCCGACAACGCCGACGTCTATATCGTGCCTGCGTTCTCAGGCCTATATGCGCCGTACTGGAAGGAGCATGCGCGCGGCGTCATTGCAGGCCTCACGACGTATGCGACGCGCGCGCACATCGCACGCGCCGCACTGGAATCCACGGCGTATCAGACGCGGGACGTGCTGACTGCGATGGAAGAAGATTCGGGCGTCAAGCTGGCTGAGCTGCGCGTCGACGGCGGCATGGTCGTCAATGAGCTGCTCATGCAATTCCAGGCGGACATCCTGGACACGCGCGTCGTTCGCCCGAAAGTGACGGAGACGACCGCTCTCGGCGCAGCCTACGCCGCGGGTCTCGCGACAGGCTACTGGAAGAGCATTGATGAGCTGCGCCGAAATTGGGGTGTGGCGAAGTACTGGACTCCGCAGATGTCCAAGGAGCAGCGCGCGCGGCTCTATGGCTCCTGGAAAAAAGCCGTCACGAAGGCGCTGGGATGGATAGAGACCTGAAGCGTCCTTAGCGACGGTGAGCGCTTAGCACCCTCGTTTCCGCGGCTCGCCAGTTATTGCTTCAGCCGCCAGCCCGTCTTGAATATCCACCAGATCACGACGAGGCACACAGTCATGAACACGACCGTCATGCCGAGACTCAGGGCGACGCTCACGTCTGAGATGCCGTAGAAACTCCAGCGAAAGCCGTTGATCAGGTAGACCACGGGATTAAAGAGCGTGATCTTCTGCCACAACGGCGGCAACATGCGAATGGAGTAGAAGCTGCCTCCTAGAAAAGCGAGCGGCGTGACGATCATGATCGGGATGATCTGCAGCTTTTCCCAGCCGCTCGCCCACACCCCGATGATGAAGCCGAACAGGCTGAAGGTGACCGACGTAAGCATCAAGAATGCGACCATCCAGAACGGATGCTCGATGCTGAACGGCACGAACATTCGCGCAGTCGCAAGAATGATGAGGCCCAGAAGCAACGACTTGGTCGCCGCGGCGCCGACGTAACCCATGACCGTTTCCACGAAAGATATGGGCGCGGACAAAATCTCGTAGATCGTGCCGGCCCACTTCGGCATATAGATGCCGAAAGAAGCGTTCGAGATGCTCTCGGTCAGGATCGACAGCATGATCAGCCCCGGCACGATGAAGGCGCCGTAGCTCACGCCTTCGACCTCTGCAATGCGCGAGCCGATCGCAGCGCCGAACACGACGAAGTACAACGACGTGGAGATCACGGGCGAGAGCACGCTCTGCACCAGCGTTCGAAACCAGCGCGCCATCTCGAATTGGTAGACGGCTTTGATTGCGTACGCGTTCATGATTCGCGCCTCTATGCCGCAGCGGCGACTATCAATAGTGAGTAGCATGGCGAGCAGCAGCCGCCAATCGCCTAAAGCTCATATCCTGGCTCTGCAAGAGCCGCTGATGCTCACCAGTCACTTTCTGCGCACCAAACTCACGAAGATTTCCTCCAGCGAGCTTTCCTCCGTCCTCAGATCCTTGAAGTCGATTCCGAATTCATTCAGCTGGCGGAGCAGACTGGCGATGCCCGTTGACTCACTATGCGCATCAAACGTGTAAATGAGATCGGCGCCGTCGGCCGACAGTTCGAGCTGTCGGCCGGACAGGGCGGCCGGAATCTCCTTCAGCGGCGTTTGCAGGTGCAGCGTGAGTTGCTTGCGCCCCAGTTTGCGCATGAGGACGCGCTTGTCCTCGATGAGAATGATCTCCCCCCTGTTCATGACGCCGATGCGATCGGCCATCTCCTCGGCTTCCTCGATGTAGTGCGTGGTGAGTATGATCGTGACGCCGCTTGCGCGCAGCGAGCGGACCATATCCCACATATCGCGCCGAAGCTCGACGTCGACGCCGGCGGTTGGCTCATCGAGAAAGAGGATTTCCGGCTCATGCGACAGCGCCTTCGCGATCATGACGCGGCGCTTCATGCCGCCCGAGAGCGACATGATGGGGTCATCCTTCTTATCCCAGAGCGACAGATCTCGCAGCACTTTCTCCAGATGCGTCGGGTTCGGCGGTTTGCCGAAGAGCCCGCGGCTGAAGTTGATCGTCGCCCAGACGCTCTCGAATGCATCAGTCGCAAGCTCCTGGGGCACGAGGCCGATTTTCGAGCGCGCCGCGCGAAAATCCCGAATGACGTCATGCCCCGCGGCCAGCACGACGCCGCAGCTCGGGGTGACGATCCCACAGATGATGTTGATCAGCGTCGTCTTACCGGCGCCGTTTGGTCCCAGCAAGGCGAAGATCTCGCCCCGACGAATCTCCAGATCGACGCCTTTCAGCGCCTGAAAGCCCGACGCGTACGTTTTCACCAGATTGGATACAGAGATGATCGGTTGCACGCGAGCTCCCGCAGTCCATTTTTCGTGTTTGCCGACGCGCAGTGCGCCTATATCGGACGCTGATCGAGCTGGAGCGCCTTCTGGGTCTACGCCGTGCTTGCGACATTCCAGGCGGCTGTCAGTTCCCGACGGTACGGAATGCATACGAGAATCCACGGCCCGGCCCGATGCGTCAAGGAAAAACACCCGTGCTCTCAGCGCCCGCCGCCCGGCCGAACGTGCATTGCACCTTCGCTTGCTATTCCCTCGCGAGCGCGTTGAAGCGTTGGGACAACCGCGCGCCCTTGGCATCGACGATCGTGATCACGGCGCCAGTGAAGCTTGGGTGCGCTCACGGTGCTTTGCTGAAGGACGCTCGCGTGCGAGCGGCGCGTGCTGCGCGAGCGCGTCGACCGCACTTGTCCAGCGCCATTTCCAATCGCAGGCGTGAGCGGCGCCCGCGCCGGCATGTTGTGAGTGCGCACACGCCGCTGTCTTAGGCCGGGACCGAGATGGCCGGATGCCGCCGGCTTGCCGGCGTAAGCGGCCTTGAGAAGCTGCTCGAATTTGTCCGCGCGCTCCACGTCCGCGGTCACGACCTCGGTTCAGGGCCCAATAACGCGCCTCTCGGAGGCGGCCCGCGCACACGCAGATTCTTTCGAAACGGCGCACGATCGAAGGAGAACCAGAGCACAATCGCGGCTGGATTGTGATCAATTGCAATCCGCGGCTCGACATGAACGCGCGTCAGGCGCGGCTGGACAGCTTCTGGCGTGGACGGTACGGTAGCCTCCTTCCGAACAGACCCAATCTTTCGCGTATTCAATACGGGTCCGATGCGGCCGTTTCACGTCCACGATCGACGCACTCATGAGAGCTTCACTTCGCTTCCTGACCAGCGGATTCACCCGGGCTGCCGCCCTGTCCGTCATCTCACTGACGTTGAACGCATGCGGCGGCTCGGAGCGTGTATGCACGCCGTCCGACGAGCCCTATGCCTCCGCCCGCAACAACGAACCTCTTCACGTGCCGCCGGGGATGACCGCGCCCAATCGTTCGGAGGCGTTGGCCATTCCCGACGCTCGTACCTCGCCCAATAGATCAGGCCGCACCTCATGTCTGGATGAGCCGCCGTCTTACTTTCGCTCCGCCGGCGCCGTGGCGCGATCGCCTGAGGAAGTGGTTGCGAGCTGGGCGCATGCCTGGGCGAGCCGTGAAGCCGACGCCGTCATCGCTCTGTATTCCACGAGCTTCAAGACGCCCACGGATGCGGCAGGCGCATCCACCTGGCTGGAACAACGCCGGGAGCAGGTTGCAACCGGACCGGCGCCGGATTCGTTAGTGGAGGGACTCATCATCGAGCCGGACGGGCCGGACCGGCGTATTGCGAAATTCGTGCAGAAGTTCGGCGCCAACTCGTTGCGCAAGGAACTGACGCTGGTGCGCGAGAGCGGGTCCTGGCGGATCGTTGAAGAGAAGGTCGCGGCGGTGAAGTAGGGAATCACTGGGGCTCGCGGCTGCACGGCGGGCGTAGACTGAGCATGCTGGCGCGCCTGCGTCTGCCGTCAGCTTCAGACTGTGGACGTCTAGTCTGCAGTCATTTGCGATGAGAGCCCCTTCCACTTTCCCAATCAGTCCCTCAATTGCACTGCGCCCAGGCGCGGTTCGCAATGCGATCGTGAGCAGGCTCGAGCGAGCGCTCGGTAAATCGCTCGCGAGCGCCACGCGACGCGATATCTACGATGCGCTTGCGCTCGCTGTGCGGGAGGAGCTCAGCGAACGTTGGGTTTCCACGTGCAACCGCGTCGCGCGCGCTCGCGTGAAACGCGTCTGCTACATGTCGATGGAGTTTCTGCTCGGACGCAGTCTCATCAACGCGCTGTCCTCGTTCAACGACGGGTTGCTGGAAGAAGTCCGCGAAACGCTCGAAGCTCTGGGTCATGACCTTGAGGCTATTGCCGCGGAAGAAGAAGACCCCGGCCTCGGCAACGGCGGTCTCGGACGCCTGGCGGCTTGTTTTCTGGATTCGCTGGCCACGCTCGGATATGCGGCGATCGGCTACGGCATCCGCTACGACTACGGCATTTTTACGCAAATGATCGGGGAGGACGGCTCCCAGCGGGAAGTGGCGAGTTCCTGGCTGCGCTTCCACAATTTCTGGGAAGCCGGTCGGGGTGCGGTCAGACATCGCATTCGTTTCGGCGGCCACTGTCATGCGGCCCGCGATGAAAAGGGGCGCATCCGGTACGAATGGGCCGGTACGCAGGACGTTTGGGCGGTCGGCTATGACCTGTTGATTCCCGGCAACCGCAGCCCGACGGTCAACCATCTGCGCTTGTGGTCAGGGCGCGCAATCACGCCCTTTCGGATCGAAGCGTTCAATCACGGGGCGTATGCGGCGGCCGTCGCGGATCAGATCGAGGCGAAAAACCTTTCCCGGGTGCTGTACCCGGACGATTCGACGCCGCAAGGCAAGGAACTGCGCTTCAAGCAGCAGTACTTCTTCGTCAGCGCCTCGTTGCAGGACATTCTGGCCCAGCACGTCGCCGAGGGCCGCGAGCTCAAGGATCTGGCCGGGGCGGTAGCCGTGCAATTGAACGATACGCATCCGGCGCTTGCAGTCGTCGAGCTCATCCGGCTGCTGGTCGATGTGTACGAAATGGAATGGGCTAAAGCGTGGAATATCACCCGCAGCGTGTGCAGCTATACGAATCACACCCTGCTGCCTGAAGCGCTTGAAACTTGGCCGATATCCTTCTTTGAACGGCTGCTGCCGCGCCATCTGCAGATCGTCTACCAGATCAATCGAGACTTTCTCGAAGAGGTGAGCGCGAGGCATCCGCACGATCATGAGCGCCGGCGCCGCATGTCGCTGATCCATGAGGACGGCGACCGGCGGGTGCGGATGGCGTATCTGTCCGTGGTCGGCAGTCATCGCGTCAACGGCGTTGCGAAACTGCATTCGCGGTTGATGCGCGAAACGATTTTCGCGGATTTCGCGCAGATGTGGCCGGAGCGTTTCACGAACGTGACGAATGGGATCGCTGTACGCCGCTGGTTAAAGCAGGCGAATCCCGCATTGTCGGCGTTGCTCACGGAAAAACTAGGCTCGGCGTGGGAAAACGACCTCGATGAACTCGAGCGTCTGAAATGGGCGGCGGACGATCCGGAATTCAGGTCGCGTTTCCGCGCAATCAAGCGCGCCAACAAGGAGCGCCTTGCCCGCACGATCCAGCAGCTGATCGGGACCCAAGTGAGCGTCGACGCCATGTTCGACGTGCAGGTGAAGCGCATTCACGAGTACAAGCGCCAACTGCTGAATCTTCTTTATGTGATCGTGCGGTACCTACGCATCCTCGACAATCCGGCGCTCGACGTCCCTGCACGCGTCGTGATCATCGCCGGCAAGGCCGCGCCGGGGTATCACATGGCGAAGGCCGTGATCAAATTGATCAATAACGTCGCGCGTACGATCAATTCGGATCCGCGCGTGGGCGACAAGCTCAAATTATGTTTCCTGCCGGACTACGACGTCTCGCTCGCCCAGGAGATCATGCCGGCGGCGGATCTCTCTCAGCAGATCTCGACGGCGGGAATGGAAGCGTCGGGCACCGGCAACATGAAGCTTGCCTTGAACGGCGCCTTGACGATCGGCACGCTGGACGGCGCCAACGTCGAGATTGGCGAAGCGGTCGGCTGGGACAACATTTTCATTTTCGGCATGACCGCGGAGCAGGCGGTCGCGTTGCGTGCGCAGGGCTACTCGCCTTCGTCGGCGGTCGCGCAGAACGCGGAGCTCAAGCGCGCCATTGAAACGCTCGACTCGGGTTATTTTGCGCCGGACGGCATTTTCGATGCGAAGATGGCGACGGACCGGTTGACGAGCGACGGGGAACATTTCCTGGTGCTGGCGGATTTCGACGCCTACGCGGCGGCGCAGGATCGAGTCGATGCGCTCTACAGGAATCCCGAAGAATGGACGCGTAAAGCGGTGCTCAACGCGCTGAGCATGGGCCCGTTCTCGAGCGACCGCAGCATCCGCGAGTATGCGGATCAGATTTGGGGAGTAAAGCCGGTGCTCTGAGCTAGTCAATTGCTGATCAGCGACTAGACAGAGAAGAGGCGAGCGCCTAAACACCTATTCACGACTCACTAGCCGCTAGTCGCTTCTTGCTTCATGTTTTCCGCCCTCACCGATCTCGACCTGCATCTCTTCGGAGAGGGGAATCACCATCACATCTACCACAAGCTCGGGGCCCATCCGATCGAGCGAGACGGCGTGCGTGGGACGCGATTCGCAGTGTGGGCGCCGAACGCGAAACGCGTCAGCGTCGTGGGAGATTTCAATTGCTGGGACGGAAATCGCCACCTGATGCAGCCGCGCGGATCCTCGGGCGTGTGGGAGCTTTTCATTCCTGACATCGGCCCGGGCGCGCTTTACAAATTCGAGATCATCGCAGCGCAGGGGCGGCTCTTGATGAAGGCCGACCCGTATGGGTTTCAGATGCAGCTGCGGCCGGACAACGCCTCCATGGTGGCGGACCTAAGCGGGTTCAGCTGGAACGATGCTGAATGGCTTGCGAGGCGGCGCGAATGGAATCCGCTGCGTTCGCCGATCTCGATCTACGAACTGCATCCCGGATCGTGGCGCCGCTCGTGGCATCGCAAACCGGCGTTTCTCACCTGGGACGAACTGGCCGACCAGCTGATCCCGTACGTACTGGAGATGGGCTACACGCATATCGAAGTCGTGGGCGTCGCCGAGCACCCTTTCGACGGCTCGTGGGGCTACCAAGTGCTCGGCCATTTCGCCCCGACGGCGCGCCACGGTTCGCCTCAGGACTTCATGCGCTTCGTCGACCGACTGCACACGGCCGGGATAGGCGTGTTCATGGATTGGGTGCCCGCGCATTTTCCTAAAGATGCGCACGGGCTCGCTGAATTCGACGGCACGTATCTCTACGAACACGCCGATCCGCGCCGAGGCGAGCACACGGAGTGGGGCACGAAGATCTTCAATTACGGCCGCCACGAAGTCCGGAATTTTTTGATCGGGAACGCCCTGTTCTGGCTCGAGCAGTATCACATCGACGGCTTGCGCGTGGATGCAGTCGCCTCGATGATCTATCTGGATTATGCGCGCAAGCAAGGTGAGTGGACGCCAAATCAGTACGGCGGCCGCGAGAACCTCGAGGCCATTGATTTTCTAAAACAGCTGAATTGGACGGTGGGCCATTATGTCCCGGGCGCGCTGATGATGGCCGAGGAGTCGACCGCTTTCGGGGGCGTGACCCGCCCCGTGCATCTGGGCGGGCTCGGCTTTCATTTCAAGTGGAACATGGGCTGGATGAACGACACGCTGCGTTATATGTCGCTCGATCCTCTGCACCGTCGCCGCCATCACGACCTGATCACGTTCTCGTTCGTCTACGCGTTCTCCGAGCATTTCATATTGCCGCTCTCCCATGATGAGGTGGTTCACGGCAAGCGCTCGCTGCTCGACAAGATGCCGGGAGATGAATGGCGAAAACTCGCCAACTTTCGACTCCTGATCGGCTACATGATGATGCATCCGGGCAAGAAGCTCATGTTCATGGGTGGAGAGTTCGGGCAATGGCATGAGTGGCGTGACTACGAGGATCTCGCCTGGGGCGCGTTGCAGCACCCGCATCATCAGCAGGCGCAATCGTGGAACCGCACGCTCAATCGCCTTTACCGCGAACGCCCCGAGCTGCATGCAAGCGAGCACAGCTCGGATGGATTTCGCTGGCTCGAGGCCGACAACCGCGATGAAAGCGTTTTCGCGTTCGTGCGTCAGCGTTGTCCCGGCGAGGGCGGCTCGCCTCTGCTGATTGCTTTCAACTGTACGCCCGTGCCGCGCGACCACTATACCTTCGGCGCGCCGGCGCCCGGGCGGTATCGGCGCATTCTGAACAGCGACGATCCGCAGTTCGGCGGCTCGGGATATTCCTCGCAGTCGCACGCTGACGCGCAGGCGCAAAGTTGGCGCGAATTTCCCGCGCGTCTGCAGATCACGCTGCCGCCGCTTGCGATGTTGGTGTGGGAAAAAGACGGAGCCTGATACGACTCGTTGCACTCGTCCGCGAAACGACATGAAGCGAAGCCCGCTTCTTTCCGCGTTTGTGCGCGAACTCAGTCCCGCTGCATTGCAGTGAAACGGACTTTTCAGTCGGCGGCCCATGCGTCACCATGCTCCTCGATGAACGCCGTTCCGGTCGACTATTCGAACCTAGTCCTGGAGCCCGGATCGCCTGAGCCTTTGGGCGCGACCTGGACGCGGGAAGGCGTGAACTTTGCCGTGTATTCGAGCGGCGCCTCGCGCATCGAGTTGTGCCTCTTCGATGAGCGTGGAGAGCGCGAGCTCGCGCGCCTGGCGCTTGCGGAGCGGACCGAGAACATTTGGCACGGTTTTCTACCCGCGCCGGCCGGCGCGCCGGGGCTCGTGTATGGATTGCGCGCCCATGGGCGATACGATCCGATGGATGGCCTGCGCTACAACCCGAACAAGCTGCTGTTGGACCCGTATGCTCGTGCGCTCGCAGGCAGATTCGAGTGGCACGCCTCGCTGATGGGCTATGCGCCGGGGTCAGAACACGAGCCCGACGACAACAACAGCGCCGCGTACAACTATAAGGCGCGCGTTATCGGCGGCGACTTCGACTGGGGCGATGACAGACCGCCCGCGACGCCGTGGCGCGACACGGTGATCTACGAGACGCACGTCAAAGGCATGACCAAACTGCACCCGAAGGTGCCGGAACGCGAACGGGGCACATATCTCGGGCTGGCGCACCCCGAAATCGTCGGTTACCTGAAGACGCTTGGCGTGACCTCGATCGAGTTGTTGCCCGTTCAGGCCTTCGTCCCGGAGCGGTTTCTGGCGGCAAAGGGTCTGGTCAACTATTGGGGCTACAGCTCGCTCGCTTGGTTTACGCCGGCGCCGCAATACGCAGTGGAGGATCCGGTCGCCGAGTTCAAGACGATGATCAAGGCGCTGCACGCGGCTGGCCTCGAAGTCATTCTCGACGTCGTATTCAATCACACCGCGGAGGGCAATGAGCGGGGTCCCACGCTCAGCCTTCGCGGCCTGGACAACGCGGCGTACTACAAGCTCGACCAGGGCGATCTGCGTCAATACGTCAATCGCAGCGGAACGGGCAACACCATCGCGATCGGTCACGCCGTCGTACGGCGCCTCATCATCGATTGCCTGCGCTACTGGGTCGAAGAAATGCA
>DATAFY010000345.1:0-2465 GCA_036257205.1 Steroidobacter sp.
CCAGAGCATCGTGGATCGACGCACGGGCGCCAACATTTTCAGCGACGGCGAAGGACGACCTTCGCTGTCGCTAAAAACGTTCTGACCGCTGCGCCTGTCGATGACGCTCTGGTGAACGTGCATCGCGCTTCCGGGTTCGCGCGCCATGGGCTTGGCCATGAACGTCGCGTACATTTTATGGCGCAACGCTGCCTCCCGCGCCGTGCGCTTAAATAGGAACACCTGGTCCGCCAGCGACAGGGCGTTCCCATGCAGCAGGTTGATCTCCATCTGCGCGGCGCCGTCCTCATGGATCAGCGTGTCGATCTCGATGTCCTGCGCCTCACAGAATGCGTAAACGTCGTCGAACAGCGGATCGAATTCGTTTACGGCGGCGATTGAATACGACTGACGCCCAATTTCTGGGCGCCCGGAACGGCCGACCGGCGGCTTGAGCGGGTAATCTGCGTCGGTGTTGGGTTCGACCAGGAAGAACTCGAGTTCGGGGGCGACGACCGGATCCCAGCCATGCTGGGCGTACAACTCGAGCACATGCTCAAGCACGTAACGCGGCGCCATCGTCACGGGCCGCCCGTCGGAATAGAAGCTGTCATGAATCACCTGCGCGGTCGGCTCCGCGGCCCACGGCACGACTCGAATGGTGCTTGGATCGGCCTTGAGCACGATGTCGATCTCCGAAGGGCTGATCGCGCGCTCGTCATCGGGATATTCGCCGGTCACGGTCTGCAGAAAAATGCTCTCGGGCAGACGCATGCCTTCTTCTTCGGCGAATTTTTCCGCAGGCATGATCTTGCCGCGCGGCACACCCGCCATGTCTGGAATGATCGCCTCGACTTCAGCGATGCCGTGTTCTTTGAAAAATTGCTGGATGACGCTCATACAGATTGCCTCAAGCGCGCTTTGCGAGGGCGCGAGCTCGCGCGGCCTCGCCGAATGCCGCGAACAATGCGCAGGAGAACGGGTTCGCTGCGAATTTCCATTCCGGGTGCCACTGAACAGCGAGCGCGAACGAGCGCGCATTGCGCACGCGAAAACCTTCGATCACTCCGTCGGGCGCACGCGCCTCCACCTGGAGCCCTTCCCCAAGCCGTTGTACGCCCTGTGAGTGGAGCGAGTTGACGCGCAGACGGTCGGCGCCGGCGAGCTGCTCTAGCTGGCCGCCCGGCGTCAGCAGCACATCGTGCGCCGGACCGTATTGCTCATCGAGGGCTGCCTCGAGGTCTTCCTTGTGATTGGCGAAGCCCGGGGCATCGTGGAGCTTTTGATAGAGCGTGCCTCCGAACGCCACGTTCATCTCCTGGAAGCCGCGGCAGATCGCCAGCAAGGGCAAGCCTGCTGAGACAATGTGCGGAATCAGCGGCAACGTCGTCGCATCGCGGTAAGCGTCGTGCAGCGTTCCGGGATCGCTCGCCGGTCCCTGATACAGATGCGGTTCTACGTTGGAGGCGCTGCCGGTCAGCAGAATCCCGTCGAAATCCGCGAGCAGTTCGCGCAGCTCCAGCGACGCGCCCAATGCCGGGATCACTACGGGTGTGGCGCCCGCACCCTCCGCGACCGCGACGAGGTATTTCTCGCCCACGCAGTGGAAATAGTGTCGGCCCAATAGCCGCCGGTCCGCCGGAATGCCAATGAGCGGTTTGCGGGTTGCCACGTTTAATATCTTTAACAACCGGCCGCCTAACCAATGTTTAAAGCACGCGCCATTTAACCACAGCGAACATACCAAAGCCCGCCCGAGACTTACCGAGGGGCGCCGCCCTGTAACAATGGGTTGCGACGCCGTCTTTCGATGCTCTTGTCTTGCCCGGCTGCAAAACGTGCCGATATCCTGCATCCATCTGTCGACTTCCAGTCGGCGGAAGATATTAAACGGTGAGCAGCTGTTCCTCTCGATCCCGAATCTGTCCCCAACCAGCCCCGAGAGAGTGATGTCCGGCGCCGGCCCTGTCTCCTCCTACTACGCCGCTTCCGCGAACCCGACGTCGTTGCATCCACAGCTGCAAGGCGACATCGACGCAGACGTATGCGTCGTGGGCGGCGGCATCGCAGGGTGCTCGACGGCGCTGCATCTTGCTGAGCGCGGCTATCGGGTTGTGCTGCTGGAAGGAGGTCGCGTCGGCTGGGGAGCCTCGGGGCGCAGCGGCGGACAGATCATCACGGGTTTCGCCTGCGGACAGCGCAAGCTCGAACGAATGCTGGGCTACGACAACGCACGGCGGCTGTGGGAAATTTCGCTCGCTGGATTGCGACTCGTCAAAGAGCGCGTCGCGCGACATTCCATCGACTGCGATTTGCATTGGGGACAGATGCACGTCGCCATCAAGCCGAGACAGCGCGCCGAGCTCGCAGCGGAGCAGCGGTCGGCCGAGGAACGCTACGGATACAAGCAATTGCGGGTCATCGAGCGTCCCGAGCTCGAGCACCTACTAGCGACCAGGCGCTACATTGCGGGGCTATACGACAGC
>DATAFY010000367.1:0-4378 GCA_036257205.1 Steroidobacter sp.
AATCGCTTCATTCATGCCTTGAAGGAACTTGGCTGCCGGTTCGCGCTGGATGATTTCGGCACCGGCTTGTCCTCGTTCGGTTATCTCAAACACTTCCCTGTCGATTACCTGAAGATCGACGGAAGTTTCGTGAAGGAAATCCTGCACGACCCGATCGATCGCGAAATGGTGAGATCGATCAATGAAATCGGGCACCTCACCGGCAAGCAGACGATCGCGGAATTCGCCGAGAACGAGGAAATCATTTCCGTGCTGCGCAACCTTGGCGTTGACTACGCCCAGGGCTACGGCATCGCGGCGCCGCAGCGGGTGATGAAGGCGGTGAACGCCTAGCTCTCGGCCGTCCTCTCCTCGCGCTGCGAGGCAGCGGCCCGCGGCGAGGCGCAGCCGTCGTCAGCCGAAGCGCATGGATAGGTCCACCGCCCGAGCGTGCTTGGTCAGCGCACCGACCGAAATGAAGTCGACGCCCGTTTGCGCGACCTGCCGGACCGATTCGAGAGACATGTTTCCGGAGGCTTCAAGCTCAACGCGTCCGTTGCGATAAGTTCGCGCCGCCTGTACGGCGCGCCGCATGTCGTCGAGGGGAAAGTTGTCGAGCAGGACGCGATCAACCCGCGCATCGAGCGCCTGCTGCAGTTCACCGAGAGTCTCCACTTCGATTTCGAGCATGACGCGGCTGTTCACGCTGCGGGCGGCGCTGACGGCGGCCGCGATGGACCCGGCTGCCGCAATATGGTTTTCCTTGACCAGAATGGCGTCGAACAGTCCCATGCGGTGATTGGTTCCGCCGCCGCATCGAACCGCGTATTTTTGCGCGAGCCTCAGGCCGGGGATCGTCTTGCGCGTATCCAGGATCCGGCAGGCCGTACCGCGCACTGCCTCGACATAGCGCCGCGTGATCGACGCGGTTCCCGACAGGAGTTGCAGGAAATTGAGCGCCGTGCGCTCGCCCGTCAACAAGCCTCGTGCAGGCCCTGAGACTGAAAAGAGCGCCTGGTCGGCGCGCACGTGATCGCCGTCCTGCACGGACCACGCAACCTGGATGCGCTCGTCGATCTGCCGGAACACTTCGTCTACCCACGCGCGTCCGCAGATCACGGCGTCCTCTCGCGTGATGACGCGCGCGGCTGCAGGGCGATCTGGAACTAATTGGGCGGTGAGATCGCCGGCGCCGACGTCCTCGAGCAACGCGCCGCTGACGGACTGCCGGACGTAATCAAGATCAGGGGTGAGCATCAGGGGTCAGTCATCGATGGGTTCACGCCCGCGGCGCATGCGCCCACAGCGTACTGCGTTTGCCCCAAAAGCAGAAAACCCGGCTAGTGGCCGGGTCTTCTATGTGGAGCGACTGGCTTTGCTGCTGAACGCTCACCGCTTGGCGGCTAGAACGGCAGTCCGTGCGTCTGGCCGGCCATGCACATGAGCATCGGGACGGACAGGATGAAGTTCGTACGCGATGCGTACAGCGCCACCTTGCGGGCCTTTGTCTTTTCTTCGTCGTTCGCGGCGACCAAGCCGAGCACTTTCTTCTGATTCGGCCAAATCAGCACCCAGACGTTGAAGAGCATGATCGTACCCAGCCAGGCGCCGACCCCGATCGTCTCGAATCCTTGCTGGAACGTGAAGGCCTTGTGGATGGCGCCCGGAGCGTAGCCGAATTGCAGGTAGTAGGCGCCGGTGAGCCAGGTGAGTACGGCCGCCCAGCGAAACCACCACAGCGCGCGTGGAGCGATGTATTTGTTGACGCCCGCGCCGCCCGGACCTGCTTTGTCGGCGGTTGCATCGGCCAGCCCGGGAACCTGTACTACATTGAAGTAGTACAGCAAGCCGATCCACATCACGCCGGACACGATGTGCAGCCAGCGATCGAGTTGCGGGTGGTTAAAGCTGATCGCATCTCCGCCCGCAACGACGGAGGTGATGATGAGTGAAACTACAATCGCCAGCACAAAGGCTGAGACGATTGCACCCCGTACAGTGGTGATCGGATGCATGCCAGATCTCCTTGGATACTGTGGAAATTTCGAGTTCTTATGCTTGAAAGCGTTTGAAGAATAGGCGAGCGATGTCCATAATTCAACGCAACGTCGCCAGCCCATGACGCCCGCTTCCGACCCACCGCAGCGCGTCGAGTCTCCTTGCATCAAGCTCTGCCGGCTCGATGAGCACAATGTGTGCGTCGGTTGCGGCCGAACGCTCGCGGAGATCGCGCGGTGGTCGCGTATGAGCGCCGAGCAGCAACTGGCGACGCACGCTCGCGCGGCGGCGCGCATCAACCGACGCAGAGCCGCTCGTCGCTCCTGAAGCACAGAGGAATCTAACGATGGACGTGATCGAACGCATCAAGTCGCAACTCTCCGCCAACCCGGTCGTCCTCTACATGAAAGGGACGCCGGACTTTCCCCAATGCGGTTTCTCAGCCGCCGCCGTCCGTGCGCTCAACGCGGCCGCGGTGAGCTTCGCGCACGTGAACATCTTTGAAGATCCCGAGTTGCGCGAAGCCCTGAAGCAGTACTCGAACTGGCCCACCTACCCACAGCTCTACGTGAATGGTGAGCTGATCGGCGGCTCCGACATCATCATCGAGATGTACAAGACGGGCGAGCTGCAGAAGTTGGTCGCCGAGGCGAAATGAGGGAAGCCTACAGCGGCTGATCGCAGCCGCCGGGCGTCCGCCCAACACGCGGCCGTCGGCGCGCCGTTCCGACGACCGACGGCCGATCAAGCGTCAATCGCCGCTCCGCGCGGCAGCACGCCAGCAAAGAGGTTGCACACTTTGCAGAACAACTCGGCAGTTTTCAGCGCGTCGTAAGCGGCTGAATGAGCTTCGCTCGAGTCCCACGCGATCCCTGCCGCCTGCAAGGCCCTCGCGAGCACTGTCTGCCCATACGCTACACCCGCTAAGGCGGCGGTATCGAAGCTCGAGAATGGATGAAAGGGGCTGCGCTTGATCTTTGTACGTGCGATCGCCGCATTCAGGAAGTTAAGGTCGAAGTAGGCATTATGTCCGACCAGAATCGCGCGCGTGCAGTCGTTGTCCTTCATCGCGCGGCGGATCTCCTTGAACAGACGGTCCAGCGCCTCCTTCTCCGGGATCGCGGGCCGCAGCGGGTGATACGGATCGATGCCGTTCACCGCGAGCGATGCGGCCTCGACGTTGGCGCCGGGGAAGGCCTGCACGTGATATCGCCAGCTCTCGCCCGGCCGCAACGTGCCGTCGTGCTGAATCTCCACTAAGACGGCCGCGATCTCGAGAAGCGCATCAGTATTCGGATTGAAACCGCCGCACTCGCAGTCAATCACGACCGGCAGAAACCCGCGAAAGCGCGCGGCCATGGGCAGTTTGTCGCTCACGCCGACCTCTTATCGCACAGCCGCCAGGCAATGGTCTCGCCCGCGCGAAACGGTACGAGCTCATCCTGGGCGAAACGGTAACAGTCGGGCGGCGTCCATGAGGTTCGCTCGAGCGTGATGCGCTCGGTATTGCGCGGCAGTCCATAGAAATCCGGGCCCCTTTCGGAGGCGAACGCTTGTAAGCGGTCGAGCCGGTCGGCCTCATCGAACGCTTCCGCGTACAGCTCAAGCGCGGCGTGAGCGGAGAATACGCCGGCGCAACCGCACGCCGCTTCTTTCGCATGTCGCGCGTGCGGGGCGCTGTCGGTCCCCAGGAAAAAGCGCGGATCATCACTGACGGCGGCTTCCAGCAGCGCTCGCCGATCGTGTTCGCGCTTCAGCACAGGCAGGCAATAGTGATGCGGGCGGATGCCGCCCTGAAACAGCGCGTTGCGGTTGAGCAGCAAATGCTGCGGCGTGATCGTGGCGGCCACGCCGACACGCGCGGCCTGCACGAACTGCACCGCAGCGCGGGTCGTCACGTGTTCGAAGACGATCCGCAGCGCAGGGAAACGCTCGACGATGCGCGCCAGGATGCGATCAATGAAGGCGGCCTCGCGATCGAATACGTCGACGTCAGTCGCAGTGACTTCGCCATGGATTTGCAGCACGAGGCCGCAGTCCTGCATCGTTTCGAGCACCGGAAAAATCTTGTCCACTGCCCTTACCCCGGCGTCGGAGTGCGTCGTTGCGCCGGCCGGATACAACTTCGCTCCCACGATGAAGCCGCTGGCCCGCGCGGCGCGGATCTCGGCGGCGGAGGTTGCATCCGTGAGATAGAGCGTCATGAGCGGCTCAAAGCGCGCGCCCGAAGGCAGGGCGAGCAGGATGCGTTCACGATAGGCCTGCGCCATCGCGACCGTGGCCACCGGAGGCTTAAGGTTGGGCATGATCACGGCGCGCGCAAACTGACGCGCGGTAAAAGCCAAGACGCTCGCCAACTGCGCGCCATCGCGCAGATGCAGGGGCCAGTCGTCGGGGCGGG
>DATAFY010000393.1:0-24396 GCA_036257205.1 Steroidobacter sp.
GTTCAAGAACGGCGCGCGCCAGGATCCGTTGATGTCGCCGATCGCGGCTACCTTGACGCAGGAAGACATCGCAGATCTTGCTGCCTATTTCTCCAAGCAGACGCGGACCGGGCTCGAAGCGGATCCGATAAAGCTCGCGCAAGGCCAGCGCCTTTTCCGCGGCGGCGACGCCGCCAAGGGGGTTGCGGCCTGCGGTGCGTGCCATGGACCCACGGGAGCCGGAAATCCGGCGGCCGCCTATCCGGCCATCGGCGGTCAACACGCTGCGTACGTCGCGAAGCAGCTGCGCGCCTACCGCGAAGGTACGCGCCAGACCGATCTGAATCAGATGATGCGCAACGTCGCACACTCCATGTCCGACGAGCAGATCGATGCCGTTGCCGGATACGTGCAGGGTCTGCGCTAACGCTCCAAACGCAGGGAGATCTCATGAAAAGGCTCTGGTTGTGGCTCGTCCCGTTCGCGGTCTTGGCCGGGTGCGGCAGGCAGGGGACTGCGCCATCCGATCCTAACCACGCCGCAGCGCCGGCAACGGCTCCGGCGCAACAGGCGGCGGACCCGACGACAGCGCCTCAAGCGGAGGCTCCTGCACCGCCGACCGCAGCGCCAGCGGAAGCGGTCAGCGAGACCGACGAGCCCGTCGACGCCGCTGAAGGCTCGGGCGTACAACCCTCGCTAAAACTCGGCGCTTCCCCGGCCACGGCGCCGACCTCGGCGCAGTTCCGAGAGGGTGCGAACTATCAGAAGATCGTGCCCGCTCAACCGACCAGCGCCCCGCCAGGCAGGGTCGAAGTGGCTGAGGTGTTTTGGTACGGATGCGGCCACTGCTACGCGTTGGATCCCGCCATCGAGTCATGGCGCAGCAAGGGCAAAGCGGCTTATGTCGACTTCGTGCGCGTCCCTGCCATGTGGAACGAGACGACGCGTATGCACGCACGCGTGTTCTTCACTGCGGAGGCGCTCGGCAAGCTCGACGCGCTGCACTCGCTGATCTTTCGCGAGATTCACGTAAACGGCGATCCTCTCAACTCAGTCGACAAGATCAAAGCGTTCTTTCAACAACACGGCGTCGGCGGCGAAGAATTCACGAAGGCGTTTTCGTCGTTTTCGGTAGAGAACAAATTGCAGCGCGCCGATTTCCTGAACAGGCGCTATCGGATCAGCTCGGTTCCGGCGTTCATCGTGAACGGAAAGTACAAGACCGGGGCCGACGACGCGGGCGGCGAGAGCCAGCTGTTCATGCTCATCGATGAACTCGCGGCCCACGAACACGGCGGAGCTCAGCGCTCCCCTGACGCCGCCGGCTGACGCCGGGAGCCTTCATGAGGCGTGCGTCTTCGGCGGTCGGCCGCGCGTCTGAATCCGGGGCTGAACCCGCCGTGCGCTCCGCCTGTGCACTGCCGGAGGTTGCGCATCGATGCTGAACATCTATGTTCCGCAGCCATCCGGCCTGACGCGCTTTGAAGCGGGCTCGCCGCCCGCAATCCCGCCGGAAGCAGTCTGGATCGATCTGCTCGAACCGACGCAGGAAGAAGAAAAATTCGTCGAGACGGCGCTGGGGGTTGACGTGCCCACGCGCGAAGAGATGAAAGAGATCGAAACCTCGAACCGCCTGTACGAGGACGACGGCGCTTTGTATATGACCACGACGGTCGCCGCGCAACTCGACACGGACCAACCGGTCAGCATGGCTGTCACTTTCATTCTGGCCGGACAGCGACTCGTGACGAATCGCTATCTTGACACCAAACCGTTCAAACATTTCGTCGCGTACGCGAATACTCATCCGGCTGCGGGCCAGAACCCGTTGTCGGTCCTCGCAGGCATCATCGAAGCGTTCACCGAGCGCATCGCCGACATACTCGAGCGCGTAGGCGGCGACCTAGACCACATCTCCGGCAACATCTTCACGCAGCGCGGCGGTCGGGCGCCCAACAGCCGCGACCTGCGGGGTCTGATCGAGCGGATCGGCTTCAACGGCGAGCTGAACTCGAAGGCGCGCGAAAGTCTCGTAGGCCTCGGCCGGCTGCTGATGTTCGTGCAGCAATCCGGCAACGTGAACATCAGGGGCGAGCAGCGCGATCGCTTCAGATCGATCAGCCGCGATGTAACGGCCTTGTCGGACCACGCAAGCTTTCTCGGCGGCAAGGTTTCGTTTCTGCTCGAGGCGACGCTCGGCCTGATCAACGTCGAGCAGAACAACATCATCAAGATCTTCTCAGTGGCGGCCGTGTTGTTCCTGCCTCCCACCCTGATCGCCAGCGTCTATGGGATGAATTTCGATCTGCTGCCGGACGTGCCTGGCCGCTACGGCAATTTCTTCTTTTCAATCGCACTGATGGTCGGCTCCATGGGCGTGACTTACGCCTTATTCAAGCGAAAGGGCTGGCTGTGAACGATCGCAGCGCCGACCAGCGATCAGTGATTAACGACTAGTGACTGGCCGTCGTCGGAAGCGCAATCTGAGGCTGATATGAGCTTCGCACCCTGCGGAGACGGCCGGTAGCGCCGGTCCGCTCCGACCTCATCACGAGTAGTAGCCGCAACCACTCCAAACCATGGCCCACACAATCACAAGCATGGCGTTGTTCTGCGATTTCGAGAACATCGCGCTAGGCGTTCGCGACGCGAACTATGCAAAGTTCGACATCGATCGCGTACTCGAGCGACTGCTGCTGAAAGGCAGCATCGTAGTCAAAAAGGCGTACTGCGATTGGGACCGTTACAAGGAATTCAAGGCCCCCATGCACGAGGCCTCGTTCGAGCTCATCGAGATTCCTCACGTCCGCATCTCAGGCAAGAACTCCGCGGACATCCGCCTGGTCGTCGATGCGCTCGACCTGTGTTACACGAAGTCTCATGTGGATACGTTCGTAATCATCAGCGGCGACTCCGATTTTTCGCCGTTGGTGAGCAAACTGCGCGAGAACAATAAAACGGTCATCGGCGTCGGCGTCAAAAGCTCGACTTCGGACTTGCTGATCGCGAACTGCGATGAGTTTATTTACTACGACGACCTCGTGCGCCAGGAGGAAAGGAAGAAACAACGCGCGCGACGCAAGCCGGCAAAGCATGCTGAAACGCCCAAAGAACAACCCAAGGCGGAGGCCGGCGACGAAGATCGCAAGCAACAGGCCTTCGACCTCGTGATTGACACGGTGGATGCACTCGCCAGCGAGCGCGATCAAGACGAGAAAATCTGGGGCTCGATGGTCAAACAGGCGCTGAAGCGCCGCAATCCCGGATTCAACGAGAGCTATTTCGGGTTCCGGACGTTCAGCGATTTGCTCGAGGAAGCACAATCGCGCAAACTCGTCACACTCGAACCGGATCAGAAATCCGGCGGATACATCATCCACAGGGCGGCGCGCGACTGAACCCGCGCGTGTGCATCGGCCCTGCGCTCGTGCGCGGACTTGACGACGAAGGTGGACCTGAGGCGTAAGCGCAGCACGCGCCCGAACAAGCGCCGTGAACTGCTCCGGCGCGGCGCGCGCAAGAACAGCCGCGCTACTGCAGAGCTGCTTTATCTTCGGCGCGCCAGCGAGCTGCGCTTGCGCGACTGCCGGCGCGGCCGCTTGCGTAATACAGCTCGAGCCGCCGCACGCCTTTCACACGGCGCGTGGAGCGGCGCACCTCGCGCAACAGGCGCAACAGCAGTTGTTCGTTCGCACGCGGTCCTCCGCTTGCGAACTCCGCAGCGATTCCCAGGTGCATCACTGTGACATGCTCGATGTTCTGACGCGCGTACACAGCGACGCCGACGGGACGGCCAGTCGTCGCATCGACCGCGAAGAGCGATTGGACGTCCGGCATATCGCGCATCTGGATCTTCAGACGATCTCTGTCTGCGACGATCTCGGGAGCGCCGAATTTCTCGATCGCATCTGCAATCGACTCGCTGACGCGATCCTGGCAGGAGTTGAAGAACAGCAACGCTTCCAGTGCGTTGCGCTGCGTCGCCGGCACATAGGACCTGAACTCGATTGTCGCCGTCATAACGCCCCACCGCAGGCGGCCGAGTCGGCCGGGCCTTCGCCATCATGAGCGGCGTCCGAGGGCTTTGTCGAGCCGATCTGGGACCTTGTTTTCGTTCTAAGTGCTTAACTTGCCAACGAAAACCGCTTTGTTGCAAGAGAGCTGCAACGCGTTGGGCGTGCGCAGAAATCGGAAAAGAGCAGGGAATCGGGCGCACTTCCCCGCTTCTGGCCAGCGCTGCGGTTCCAGCGCTGTTGCGTTCGGAACACACGACCCAGACTGCTGCATTCTGCCGTTGGCTGAAGCGAACCGGCGGTTCGTACTGTCGCCGCGCACGTACGCTCAAGGCTGAAATCGGCGCAGTTCCGCGCAAGCTCGAAACATGAAAGTTTGAACTGGAGCAAGTTTTAGCGCTTAAAAAACGGGAACTGGTTCGAGCGCAGTCTCGGCGGTTATTGTCAGATAGGCTCACATTGAGTGCGCCGAATCAGGACTGTCCGCCTCTGCCGCGGATCCTTCCAATTCGGGCGTCCCAAGGCGCGCCGTCTTGCATCCGGCGGCGCGTCGGCACTTCAGATTGCAGGGGACTCGTCCATGGGCATTCTCGATTTCGGTCGCTACAAAGGAATCGTTTTTGCGATTACCGGCTTTCTGGTCTTCATCGCGGCCATTCTGGCGCTGAACCACGGCAAGGCCGGTCAGTTCGCGGACAACGTCGCGGCGGTGAGACTCCTTGTGCAGCAGGAGGCGCAGCTCAAAACCCTCTACCACGCCGGCAACGACCTGGTCGTGCAGCTGAGCTCGGGGCAAAAGATCGACGAAACGCTTGAGAATCTGCGCGCGGCCGCCACGTCCTACGATCGCGCTCTGAGCGGGCTGTTGGAAGGGGCGCTGATCACTGACAGCTCCGGCCAGGTCTTCGCGGTGTCGGCGCTGGCCAACGACGAAGGGAAAGCAGCGCTGCGGGCGAGCGCGAAGCTGTGGGAAGGCTACAGGTCCAGGCTCGCTCCGGTATTGCGCTTCTCCGGATCGCCCTATTCCTCGCAACCTGCCGCCCTTACGGATGCGGACGCCCCGCCCGTCGTCGTGCAACTCAGCCCGCGCGGGCGTCGCCTGCAGACGGCGCTCCAGAAGCTCAATACATACGGCGCGTCCTCGCATGGGGAGTTGTCGCGCGCCATGGCCGAACTCGCCGCGCAGGTCGAGAAGGATTCGCAGTCGGCCGCGGGCGTCCTGCGGGCAATTCAGGTCGGCGGCATGATTGCAGCGGTGCTGCTCCTGGGCGCGATCTTCTTCTATTTCGCGCGAAATCTGCGCACGGAGGAGGCCGAGTCCAACAGGCGACGCAAGGAGACGGCGGACATTCTGCGCACGGTGAACGAAGGTCTGTTCCTGCTGGATAAGGACGTTCGAATCGGCAGTGAGCGCTCGCTCGCACTCGATTCCATATTCCGCCGCGAGGACTTCGCCGGGCTCACGTTCGACGAGCTGCTGAAGGAAATCGTCCCCGAGAAGACGCTCAAGACGGCGATGGACTACGTGGCGCTGCTTTGGGGCGAACGCGTCAACGAAAAACTCGTCAAGACGATCAATCCGCTCAACGAGGTGGAAGTCCACTTCGACAACCCTGCAGGCGGTTTCGACACTCACTTTCTCGAGTTCGATTTCAACCGCGTGAAATCGGAAGGATCGCTGTCGCATCTGCTCGTCACCGTCAACGATGTCACCAAACGCGTGATGCTGTCGCGCGAGCTGCAGGAGTCGCAGGAAAAGGCGCAGGCGCAGCTCGATCTGCTGCTGCGCATCCTGCACGTCAATCCCGAAAATCTGACGAACTTCCTGGCGGATGCAGAGGTCTCGCTCAAGATGGTCAACTCGATCCTCAAGGAGCCTGCGCGCGAGGAATCCGCGTTCCGCGCCAAGATCGACGGCATTTACCGCCAGGTGCACGCGGTCAAGGGCGAAGCCTCGGCGCTCGGCCTGAAGACGGTGGAGCAGCGCGCACATGCGTTTGAGGAATCGCTCAACGATCTCAAAAGCCGCCCGTCGCTGTCCGGCAGCGATTTCCTGCCGCTCGTAGTGAAGCTGGACGATCTCTTCAACCACCTTGCGCAGGTGCGGGAGATGCTCAGCCGACTGGTCGATCTGCACCAAGCGATCGCCTCGCGACGCTCGACGGGCGGTCCGTTCGAAGCGGAGAAGGTCGATCAGTGGCTCGCGGGCAAGCCCGATGAGACGATGCAAGCGCGTGCACTGCCTGCCTCGCGAGAGCAGGAACCGAACTCGGGTCTGGACCGCACGCTGCAAGACCTCGCCGCCCGCGTCGCGGCCAGTCAGTCCAAGCAGGTGTCCCTGCGTTGCAGCGGTTTGGGGGCCGTTCCGGAGCCGTATCGACGCGCGGTTAAGGACATCACCATTCAGCTCGTGCGCAACGCAGTCGTGCACGGCATCGAGGAGCCGAACGAGCGGCTGAGGGCCCGCAAGTCCGAAGCCGGGGTGCTGGCGGTGGAATTCACCGAGCGCGAGAAGGGTTATGAACTGACCGTCCAGGACGACGGCCGAGGGCTGCAGCTTGAACGCATCAAAGAAGTCGCGGTAGAACGCGGTCTCATCACCCGCGCACAATCGGCGCTGCTCGACGCGCGGCAGACAATGGCGCTGATCTTCCGTCCGGGATTCTCCACTGCGGATCGCGTGACGACGGACGCCGGCCGCGGGGCGGGCATGGACCTGGTGCGCATTCTCGTCGCCGAGCTCGGCGGACGCATGGGCCTCGCGTCCGCTGACGGCAAGTTCTCGAAATTCAAGATCTGGCTGCCGGCGACTGAGCGCGCCGTCGCCGCCTAATCGCTGCAAGAACCTCGAAGAGGAATATCAATGGCGCTCGCAACCGCACAGGCCCAACCGTTGACGAACGGAAAGCTCAAGCTCATGATCTGCGACGATTCGAACATCATTCGTCGTAAGATCGAGCGTGAGCTGCAGATCGATCGACTCCAGGTGATCGCAACCGCATCGAACGGCAAACAGGCCGTCGAATCGTTCCGCAAAGAGCCAGCTGACGTCGTCACGATGGACATCACGATGCCGGAGATGGACGGCATCGAGTGCGTAGAGAACCTGGTGAAGATCAAACCTGACGTTCTCATCCTCGTGATCTCGGCCCTGTCCGACAAAGCAACCGCAATCGAGGCCTTGAAAAAGGGCGCCAACGGTTTTCTCTGCAAACCTTTTACGGATCGCCAGCTAACCGAAGCGCTGGAAGAGCTTTTGAGGGGCGCCGGCAATGATGACTAAAATTGAACTGGAGATTTTCGTCGATGGAACGACGCACTACTTCGCCACCGCCGCAAACCAGCCGGCGTCCGTGGGCTCGCCATACATCGTGCAGGACGGCCGTCCCACGATTCAGGAGTTCACGGGAATGATCAGCATCGCCGGCAAGCGCCGCGGGGTGGTGTACTTTACGGCCTCGCGCCCGATGCTCACCGTCATGCTGATGCGGATGGGCGAAACCGAACTCACCTTGGAAAATATGTGCGATCTCGTGGGCGAAGTCGCGAATACGATTTCCGGCAATGCGCGGCGCGATTTCGGCAAAGACTTCATGATTTCCGTGCCCACGGTCGTGGCGGGGGAGCCTGAAAAAGTGGTTACGCCGGACAACATCCGCTCGTTCGTGATTCCGATCAATTGGCGCAGCCATTCCGCACAGCTCGTCGTGTGCCTCGAGTGATTAGGGAAGTGCAGTGCATAGTACGCGGCACGATCACGGCGAGGGCCCGTCGCATGCGGACGCTTCGCTTCCCGGGCAGGCTCTAGACGTCATAGCGCTCACGGCGGACGCGGGGCTTTTCGCGACGTTGCGAGGCGCCTCGGGCCCCGAGCACGCGCTCGTGCGAGCGCAATCAGCTGATGCGGCTGTGGAGCTGCTCGTCAGCGGGCGCTGCGACGTGCTCATTGGCGATCTGGACGTCCTGCGAGCCGATGCAGCGGCGTTCTTCGAGCGCTTGCATGCGCAATTTCCAGAGCTCGTGCTGATGGCCGCAGCTCGACGCGAGGAAGAAGGCGCGGTTGCGGGGCTCGTCGGCGGCGGGGTGGTCTTTCGACTGCTGCACAAACCGGTGTCGCCCGCCCGCGCCGGCCTATTCCTCACGGCCGCCGCACGACGCTGTTACGAACTACGCAATGTGCAGCCCTCCGCGGGCGGCGGCGTCAAACACGCGGCCGCCCGTACACACTTTAAGAAAATCATCGCTGCAGTCGTCGTAGTTTTCGTCTGCGTCGTCGCCGCGTTCGCGTTATGGCCTTCCCGCGATGACGCGCAGCTCGCGCCTGCGCAGCAACCCGCGCTCACCGCCGCGGCTCAAGCGGAACAGATCGCCACGCTGCTCGGGCGCGCACAGATCGCCTACGCTCGCGATCAACTTACCGAACCGCGAGGTGATAATGCGCTGGAGCACTATCGCGGCGTACTGGCCCTGCAGCCTGACCACGCCGACGCGCAAGCCGGCGTTGAGCGCGTGCTGATGGCGTTGGAGGCGCGCGTAGAGGAGGCGCTCAAGGAGCGCAACGCACCCAAAGCCGTCAGCGCGCTCGCCGCTCTGCAGCAAGCCAAACCCGATCATCCCCATTTGGATGCGCTGCGCGGCGCGCTCATTCGCCTTTCGCGCAGCGCAGCGGCATCATCCGCTGCGGCGGCCCGTGCGCAGCGGTCGGCTCCCGCGCCCGCTCCACCTGCGGCCCCCGCGCAGACGCCCGCTGCGCGCGCAGCGCCGCCGCCAGTAAAGCCGCCGTCAGCGGCGTCCACGGGGCCGAGCCAGCAGGCTCTTCAGCAAATTGCGCAACGGCGTCAACGCGGCGAGCTGCTGACGCCGCCAGGCGCGAATGCATACGATGCTCTGGCGGCCTTGCGCGCACAATTTCCCAAGGCGGAACAGATTAGAGCCGAAGAGCGACTGCTCGCGCTCGCGCTGGTCGAGCAGACGCGAACCGCACTTGCTTCGGGCGCGCTGGAGGACGCCGCACTGTTTCTCGCGCGCGCCGAGTCGCTCGTTCCCGGCGGCGAGGCGACGCGTGCTTTACAGCAGCAACTCGCGGCCGCTCAGGCTCAGCGCGCGTTCCGGACGAATGTCGCGCACGCGGCCGCGCTCAAGCGAGTGCGAGAAGTCGCGCCCGTTTATCCGCGTGAAGCGCAACGTCGGGGCCTGGAAGGGTGGGTTGAAGTCGAATTTACGATCGCTACGGACGGCTCTACGCAGGACCTGGCGGTGCGCGACGCTCTGCATCGCGAGGTCTTTGAGAAGGCGGCGCTCGATTCCGTGCGGCGCTGGCGATTCGAGCCCGTAATGCGCGACGGCCAGGCAGTTCCCCAACGCGCGGTGCTGCGCGTGCGCTTCGCGGTGCAATAGCCGCTACTGCTGTTCAAAACGGCGCCGGAAAATGCGGCTTCGGGCGTCTTTGCCCCCGCTGCCGCGGGGAAAATGATGGGATCGAGCGCCGCAGCCGCGCCCGAACGCACGCAGTCTCGGGCTTGATTTGGATGCGCTCTCAGTCTGGGTCTTCGCTGCGACGCTGCACAAGCGCGCGGACGGCCGTAATCAGCTGCGGCACATCGATGGGCTTGGCGATGTGCGCCTCAAAGCCGGCGGCCAGAATGCGCTCCCGATCTTCCTCGCGCGCGAAGGCCGTGACCGCCACCGCAGTCAGGCGCTCCGGACCTAGCCCCCGCGCACGCACTGTGCGGATGAGCTCGTAACCATCCATTCCGGGCATCCCGATGTCGCTCACCAGCACATCGAACGCACCGTTTTCCAACAGACGTAAAGCCTGAGCCCCTGAACCCGCGGCGCAGACTTCGGCGCCGTGCTCCTGAAGCGTACGCTTCAGGTGTTCCAGCATGGCCGGCTGGTCATCCACTGCGAGCACCCGCAGCCCCTGCAAGCTCTCCGGACCCATGGCTTGTGGGTCGATTTTCCACGAGCCCATGAGTTCCTGAGGCCCGTACGCAGCCACCGGCTTGAGCGGCAGACGCACGACGAACGTTGAGCCCTTCCCTTCTCCCTCGCTGCGCGCTTCGACCTGACCGCCGTGCATTTCCACGAGCTGCTTGACGAGCGAGAGCCCCAGCCCCAGACCGAAGCGACGAGCGCTCGAGCCCGTCCCCTGCGCGAACCGGTCGAAAAGGTGCGGGAGAAATTCCGGAGTGACTCCCTCGCCGGAATCGCGCACTTCGATCTCACACCAGCCGTTTGCGGCCGTGGCGCGGACCGCGACAAAACCTTCGGCCGGCGTAAATTTGATGGCGTTCGAGATCAGATTCCAGAGCACCTGCTGAAGCCGCACGGGATCCGCGAACCCCAAGTCCAAGACGCCTGCGAGTTCAAACCGAAGTTCGACGCGCTTGGCCTCGGCGGCAGGCCGTTGCGCCGTCACGGCGGCGGCGATCAGCTCGGCGAAGCGCACGGGCTTGAGCTCGAGCGCAACCTTGCCGGAGGCTATGCGGCTCAGCTCGAGCAGGTCGGAAATGAGGCGCGCCTGCGCGGTCGTGTTGTCGGCGATGACCGAGAGTCCCTTGTTCAGCAGATCGTCGACGTCAGAAAATCTCTCCTGAAGCACGTGCGCCCAGTTGAGTACGTTCGCAAGCGGAGTGCGCAGTTCGTGGGACAGGACCGCGAGAAACTCGTCTTTCTGTCGGATAGCGCGCTCCGCCTCGCTGCGCGCCGCGCGTTCGGCGGCGAGCAACTGCTCACGCTCCCGCGTGAACCGCTTCAGCCGACTCGCCAACTCGCGCACGGCCTCAACGGCGACCCCTGCCTCCATGAGGTGTTCGTCGGGCTTCTGCTCAGTCGTCTTCGCATCGTTGAGGGGCGAGTCCATGCAGGTATTTACAACCAGCGCGCCGCGAACGACTACTACCGGCTTGTACGTAACGCCCCTCTTCGCAGCGCGCAACACAGTCGTTCTTAGGAGTTGCTTGCGCGCACATTTCTCGCTTCGGGGGCCGCACCGCGGGCCGCATGCTGCTCGAACCGTCGGCTAAGTCGCCAGCCGATCATGGCCCAGGCCGCCGAGATCGCGACGCCGAGCATGGCGACGCTGCCCGCGCCCAGGGCCGAAATTGCGTTGTTGAGCTGCGCCGCAAGGGCGTCGGCGCCGCGGTACACCGGCACGTCGATCGTGTTCTTCGCCTTGTATTTGGTCTCCGCATCCAGCGGGCTCCATAGCATCTCGCGACCGGGTCGAATGAATGCGTATTCGCACGCACGTCGCAAGACGAAGACAACCGCGAGCACGGCAAACGTTCCGCTGATCGCCAGCGCGGCGAACCCGACCACCATCAGCAGCGGCACGAACGTAATCAGTGCGATCACCCCGAATTTCCGTGCGATGCGCCCGGTAAGAAAGACCTGCGACAACACTGTGAGCGTCTGCACGATCCAATCGAGCCTTGCGAAAACTCGCGTGCGAGCCGTCGGCTCGGCGAAGGAGGCTTCGACCAGTCGCAGCTGCTCGAAATACAGCAACGTGTTCACGGTGGAGATCATGACGATGAATAGCGCAATGCCCAGAAGGTAGGGCGAGCGCAGGATGAGGCCGACGCCCGCAAACAGGGCGCCCCCGAGCGGCTGATCCTGGGCCAGCCCCGACGGACGCGCCTTCCAGATCCGCAGCAGTAAACGCTGACAAAATATCGCGACCGTGAAGAAGCCAGCGCCGATGAGCAGTACGCCGCCGTTGCCGATGGCGTTGACGCTCATGTCAGAGACAAGCGGACCGGTCAGGGCGCCGGCGCTGCCGCCTGCGGCGATCACTCCGAACAACCGTTTGGCCTGCCCTGCGTCGAACAGCTCGAGCAGAAAACTCCAGAACATCGAAAGCAGAAAAAGATTGGCCACGCTGATGAACACATAAAAGAACTTGGCGATCAGCGAATGAACCCCCCCCGCCTGCAGCGCGACGCCGATAGCCGCGAGCACTGCAGTTACGGCGGCGTATGTCCAGGGCAGAAAGGCGCTGCGGCGGAAGCGCGCCACGATGACGCCGTAGAGGGGAATGATGAGCACGGAGACAATCGCCGTAACAATCCAGAGATGCGCCAGTTGTTCGCGCCCTATCAGCGTGCCGACGGTTTCGCGAACGGGCCGCACGGCGAAGTAGCCCGCCCACATGAAGAAGAACAGTGCAAACGCGGCCGCCGCCGCAGGGGTTTCGTGCGTCTCGATCGCAGCCAGCCGTGAGAGACGAGCGAGCAGCGAAGGAGAGCTGAAGGATTGCGGCATCTGGTTTCGATCTGAGCGCCAGACGCGTCAACGCACTGCGCGCAGGCGCCGCATAGCATTACTCCCGAAGCGGCGCCGGCTCGACCTCACCGTATCTCTCGAGCGCCTTGCGCACGAACGCTCCGTCGCCGACCGCGACGATCTGCAAGCGCTCAGGATCGTAGTACTTCCGGCCGACTCGCTGGACGTCCGCCGGCGTGATTGCCTCCACATGCTGCGGATACAGATCCCAATAGTCCGCCGGCAGCCCGTAAAGCTTCTGCGTCGCGAGATTGGCAATCAGCGCCTGCGGCGAATCGAGCGACAGCGCAAAGCGACCGATGAGCGCTCGTTTGGCGTTGGCGAGCTCCTGCGCGGACGGGGGCTCAGCGATGATGCGCCGTATCTCGGAAGACAGCTCCTGCAGCGCTCCCTCCGTCGCGGATGAGCGCACGTCGGTGCTCGCGACCACCACCCCTGGGAACCTCGAGCCTGTGAAGCTGCTGTAAACGCCGTAGGTGTAGCCCTTGTCCTCGCGGAGATTCAGAAATAGACGCGAGGCCGGCCCGCCGCCGAAGATGTGGTTCATCACCAGAACAGCGAAATAGTCCTCGCTGTTGCGCTCGATTCCGAGACCGCCGAGCCACAAGGAGGTCTGCACGGAGCCAGGGCGATCCACCAACAACACGCGAGCTTTTTCGGGAGCCGTGGCCTTCGGCGGATCAGGCGGCGTCGCATCGCCGCGGGGCCAATCTCCGAAAACGCGTTCGAGATTGACGATGAGATTCTTGAGCGTCACGTCGCCGTGCGCGATCACGATAGCGTTGTTAGGCCGATAGTAGGCGCTGTGATATGCGGAAAGCTCAGCGCTCGTAAACGAGCGTACGACCGCCGCCGGCGGGGCGACATAGCTGCCGGGATGCTGGTCGTAGACCGCTCGCATGAATTGTTCTTGCGCGAGGAATCCGGGCAAAGAACGCTGGTGTTGCAACTGAGCGAGAAAGCGCGCCTTGAACTTGTCTATTTCCGCTTGCGGAAACGTAGGTCGCCGCAGGACGTCGGCGGCAAGCGCCAGGGTCGACTCCAGGTTTTCACTCAGACCGCTCACGGCTACGGAAGTCTCGCACGAGGAAGGCGTCGCGCCGGCGTTGAAGGTCGAACCCAACCTTGCAAACTGCTCGGCGATCTCGCGGCTCGAGCGCTGCGCCGTTCCTTCGCGCAGCAGCGTCGCAACGGCCATGGCGAGACCACGCCGATTTTCGGGGTCGGCCAGTCCGCCGCCCTTGATGAGCAGCTGCAGCGAGAACATGGGCAGCTTGTGATCTTCCAGCAACGCAACCTGCAGCCCGTTCGCCAATACGACTTCCTGCGGTCTTGGAAGCTGCACTGTCAATGTCCGTGGATTTACTGGAGCTTTGCCCTTGAGCTCCACGCCTTTGACAGAGTTCCTTTCGCCGGTTGGCTGTTGCGCGAACGCGTGCGACGAGAGCGACGCTGCGACAAGGAGGATGAGCGCGGTCCTTCTCATAACCATGTCTTCAGCCGCCTTCCCCGCTCGCGGGAGTCGTGATCAGAACAGTGCGGTTTTCGGGCCGCAGGTATTGCTTCGCCGCCCGCTGCACGTCCTCGCGCGTCACGAATTTGATGCGGTCCAGGCGGGTATTGATCAGATTCGGATCGCCGAACTTTACGGTGTAAGTCCCGAGTGCGGTGGCGCGCGTTTGGGCGCTGCGAATGGTTTGCAAGTAGCCAAAGCGCGTCGCGTTCTTCGCCTTTTCGAGCTCCCAGTCTGCAATCGGCTGCTCGCTCAGGCGCTCGATCTGCTGATAAATAGCCTCCTCGACTTGCTGCGGTTTCTTGTCGGGGTGAACTGCGGCGGCGATATAGAAGCCGCCCGGCCCGATCCGTTCATCGACGTAGCCGCCGATGGAGACGACGAGTTCCTTATCCTTGGCCAGGCTCTGATACAGACGTGAACTGTCGCCGCCCTGAAGGATTGAGGACAGCACCTGCAGGGCGTACTGATCCGGCGCGACGCCCGGCCCGGTCTTGTACCCGATCTGCACTTGGACGAGACGTGCGAGCGGATCTACGAGCGTTTCGCGGCGCTCCGCGTTCTGGGGCCGCTCTGATAGATCGACAGCAGCAGGTTCAGGCTGGCGCGGGATGGATTCGAAGTACCTGCGTATCAAACCAAGCGCTTGCTTTTTTCCGAAGTCGCCGACCAGACTGAGAACGGCGTTGTTCGGCGCGTAGTAAGTCCGGAAGAACTCTGCGACGTCCTTGACGCTCGCCGCATTCAGATCGTCCATTGAGCCGATCGTGGAATGCTTGTACGCGAAATTGTCGTAGAACAGCTCGCCGAAGCGCTCGTAGGATCGACCGTACGGCTGATTGTCCACGCGCAGCCGGCGCTCTTCCTGTACGGCCTGCCGCTGATTGTCGAGGTTCTCCTGCGTGATCGCGAGCGAGCGCAATCGGTCCGCCTCGAGAAACAACGCCAGCTCGAGCTGATTGGCGGGCAATGTCTCGAAATACAGGGTCAGATCTGCGTTCGTGACGCCGTTCATGGCGCCGCCGTTCGAGAACACCTGGTAAAAATGCTCGCCGTCGCCGACGTTCTGCGAGCCCTTGAACATCATGTGCTCGAAGAGGTGCGCGAATCCCGTGAGTCCCTCGCGTTCGTTTCGCGAGCCTACGTCGTAGGCGATGTTCAGCGCGATCACCGGCGCGCTGTGATCCTCAACGAGCTGTACGCGCAGACCATTCTTCAGCGTGGTTTCTGAGAATTCCACGCGCACCTGCGAGGCGGACTGCGCAAACGGGGCGGCGAGCAGAAACAGCACAACGCCTGCAGTCCGGGTCATCGTCGCTCCGCAGCCCGAGGAAGGAGCTGCCGAGAATACACGCCCGGAGCGCCCGCAAGAAGCGATGCGGCGGCCCGCAGCAGCGGCGGGCCGCGAGTCCTATGGAATCGTCTTGCTTGCGGCGTTCGACAGCGCGCTTTCCACCCCAGTGGAAGCGTAAGCGCGCACAGCGAAGTACCAGACGCCTGAGCTGAGTCCGCTGACGACGTACGATGTGACGCTTGGGTTGGCGATCTGGATCGACTGATTGAGTGCGGACGGCGAAGTTCCGTAGGCGATTCGGAAGCCCGCCAGATTTGTAAGAGCGCTGCCGTCCGTGTTCTGCGTCGGCGGCGTCCAGGACAGGGTGGCGCTGCCACTCGTGGTCGGCTGTGCGACTGTGATCGCGAAAGCTGGGAGAAACGCGCTCGACTGGCCGTCGCTCACGCTGATGATGATGTTCGAGTACGTCCCGACGTTGCTCGTCGTCGGCGCGCCGGTCAACGCGCCGGTGGCTGTATTGAACGTCGCCCACAATGGACGATTCTGGATGCTGAAGGCGAGGGTATCGCCGTTCGGATCCGAGGCGGTCGGCCGGAAGCTGTACGTGCTGCCCACATCGACCCGCGTGGGCGGTACGCCGGAGATGGTCGGCGCGCTGTTCGTCGGCGCCTGGACCGTGATGCTGAAGGGCGGCAGCGATGCGCTCGCCTTGCCGTCGCTTACACTGATCACGATGTTGCTGTAGACGCCCACGTTGGAGCTGCTGGGCGTGCCGCTCAATCGACCCGTCGCGGTATCTAGAGTCGCCCAGCTTGGGCGATTCTGAATCGTAAAACCCAACGTGTCGTTGTCCGCATCGCTGGCGGCGGGGGTGAATGAGTAAGCGACGCCTGCAAGAACATTCGACGGCGGCGTTCCGGAGATCCTCGGCGCGCTGTTTGCCGTATCCGCGACGGAGATCGAGAACGCAGGAAGCGATGCGGTCGCCTTGCCGTCGCTCACACTGATCACGATGTTGCTGTAAACGCCCACGTTCGCGCTGGACGGGGTCCCGCTCAGAAGCCCGCTGGCGGCGTCCAAACTCGCCCACGCTGGACGATTAACGATCGAGAAAGTCAGCGGATCGTTGTCCGGGTCGCTCGCGTCGGGCCGGAACGAGTATGACTGCGTCGCCTGCACGCTCGTCGCAGGCGTCCCGCTGATCGTCGGGGTGCGATTGTCAACGGCCTGCACTTGGATGGAAAACGCCGGCAACGAAGTACGCACGTATCCATCGCTCACTGAGATAACGATGTTCGAATACGTCCCGACCTTGCCTGCGCGCGGCGTGCCGCTCAACTGCCCGGTCGAGGCGTCAAAGCTCAGCCAGGACGGACGATTCGAGATGGAAAACCGCAACTGATCTCCATTCGCGTCGGAGGCTGTCGGCGTAAAAGTGTATTGCCGTCCGACCACCGAAGAGGTGGGCGGCGTACCGGAGATGGTCGGCGCCGTATTGTCGGGCGGGGGTTGGCCGCTCGGCTTGACGTTGAGCGTGAACGGACCGATCGAGCTTGAGTCCTTGCCATCTGTGACGGTGATCGTGATTTCCTGGGTCTCACCGACGTCGCCTTCCGTCGGCGAACCCGTCAGGGCGCCCGTTTCATCGTTGAATTGCGCCCAGCTCGGCAGGTTCGTGATCGAGAACTCGAGAAGATCGTTGTCCGCATCGCTCGCGCTAGGAAGGAACGCGAGTGACCCCGCTGCTGCAACGTAGGCGGGCGGAATCCCCTGGATCTGCGGGGTTGCATTGGTAAGACTCGGTTCAAGCGGCGCAGCCCGATCTTCGGGCTTCTCGTCCAGACAACCCGCGAGCGCCGCCGAGGCAATCAGTAGAACCGCGACGCGCGAGACGGCCCGCTTCCTGACAATCAAGTGTCTGCCACTCATGGTTTCGCACCTTTGCTTGTGCGCGCGAGCGATCGCGCGGTCGCCGCAAGGGAGGACGGCAAAGTCGAAACGGGGCAGACGATGGGAAATGAACGGCTGAAGGATGACGACAGAGGCTTCGTTGCGAAGCTTCCACCGGCAACCCCGCTATCCTGCGCCCCTTGCGCCTGTCGGACCGGAGGTTTTGCGTCGCCGTCTTTCGACGGTTATGCCCTTGTGAAGCGACTTTGAGTTAACAACAGCTGACTTATGTTCGCAATTGTCTGTGTCCAACGACATGCGGGCGCGCCCGCGGTGAGTCGCTGCGTCAGCTCGCACGCCGCGCATGCGGGCGAGGACTTGAAACGCAAAGGGGTGATGTCGGGGGTTGAGGCCGAATCGAAAAGACGTCTGTGATGCAGGGGCGGCGCAAAGCGCGCTCGAGCGGGACTAGGCCGCGAAATCTTTCGCCATGCGCTCGCGCAGCTTGGCGTCGGGCATGGCTCCAAAACCGGCCCCGAGGTTGTCCTTCATGTGAGCAACGCGCGACGTCGCGGGAATCACGCAGGTCACCGCAGGATGGGACACGATGAATTTCAGAAAGAATTGCGCCCAGCTTGTGCAGCCGATCTCGGCGGCGTAGCCGGGCAGCTTGCGATTGCGCACCCGGGTGAACAGATCGCCCTCTTCGAAGGGACGGTTGATGAGCACCGCAATTCCATGCTCATGACAGAACGGCAAAAGTCTTTTTTCCGCCGCGCGCGTTGCGATCGAATAGTTGAACTGCGCGAAATCAAACTTTTCCGCGCGCAGCGCCGCCTCAAGATCGGCGTGCGCGCTCACTGTATAGTGCGTGAGGCCTGTGTAGCGGATTCTGCCTTCATTTTTCAGCGCACGCAGTGTGGAGACATGCGTGCGCCAGTCGAGCAGGTTATGAATCTGCAGCAGATCGAGCTGCTGCGTGCGCAGCAAACGCAGCGATTCTTCGATCTGCGCGAGCCCTCTTTCTCGGCCGCTCACCCACACCTTGGTCGCGTAGAACGTACTCTCTTCGCGCCGCAGCGCCGCAACGAGATCCCCCGTGACCCGCTCCGCCGCTCCGTACATCGGCGAGGTATCGATGAGGCGCGCGCCCGCGCCGTAAAAGGCCTCGAGCACCGCGAGGAGCGAAGCGCGTTCGTCGGATCCTGCACCGACGTCGAACGTGTTCCACGTGCCCATCCCGATCACTGGCAACGCCTCGCCGGCGTTCGAGGCGCGAATTTTTCGCTCGAGCATTGTGCTGCGCTCCTGAGCGGCTCTCGCAGCGTGAGCCATGAGGACTCCCGCAGCCAGATGGTTGAGGAAGCAGCGTCGCGTCACCATATTCAAAAAGCTCTTGGGAGACGGATGATCGGGCGACAACGCGTCAGTCAGGCGCGCAATGTGTTTCGCCGACGCTAGCCCGCCCGATTCACCTGCGTCCAGTACTTCCCCAGCAGCGCAACCTGCTCCGTGAATTGCCGAAAGTCCACCGGTTTGACCATATACCCGTTCGCGTAGAGCTCGTAGCTGCGCACCATGTCGGCGGCCTGATCCGAGGACGACATGATGACGACGGGGGTGGCGCGCGTGTGCGGATCCGCTTTGATCTGCGTGAGCACATCCAGGCCGTCGATCTTCGGCATGTGCAGATCGAGCAGCATCAGGCGCGGGTTCCCCGGCGCACGCTGCGCGTAGACGCCGCGACGAAACACAAAGTTCACGGCGGCCTCGCCATCCTGCACCCACACGACTTGGCTCGCCACGCCCCCGATCTCGAGCGCGCGGATCGTCAGCTCGGCGTCCGTGGGATTGTCGTCGGCAAGAAGGATGTATCCCTGATTGCTCACGGACGCTCTCCACTGCAAAGCGCGTCACGCGCCAATGCGATCACAAAACCGTACTCCCGTGCGATTTCGTACATGCGTTCAAACCGGCCTGATTTGCCGCCGTGGCCGGTTTCGAGGTCTACGTGAAGTAGGAGCGGCCCTGCGCCAGTATTCGCCGTGCGCAGCTTGGCGATCCATTTCGCGGGTTCGTAGTACTGGACCTGGCTGTCCCATAGCCCTGTCGTCGCCAACAGGGGCGGATAGGCTTGTGGGCGCACATTGTCGTACGGCGAATAGGACAGCATGTACTCGTAATAGTCCCGGGTGCTGGGATCGCCCCATTCCTCGTACTCGAGCGTCGTCAAGGGAATGCTCTCGTCAAGCATGGTCGTCACTACATCGACGAAGGGCACGTGCGCGACCAGCCCGGCATACTTCCCAGGGGCGATATTCGCCGCCACGCCGATGAGCAGCCCGCCCGCGCTGCCGCCCGCCGCAAAAACCTTGTCGCGCGCGCAGTAACCTTGCGCGATCAGGTGATCCGTCACATCGATGAAGTCGTAAAACGTGTTCCATTTCTGCTTCAGCCGTCCTGCCTCGTACCAAGCCCGGCCGAGCTCCTGTCCGCCGCGAACGTGCGCGATCGCGTAGATGAAACCGCGATCGAGCAGCGACAGCCGCGCTGAGCTGAACGCCGGATCCATGCTGAGTCCGTAGGACCCGTAAGCATACAAATAAAGAGGCGCGGTTCCGTCGAGCGCCACGTCCTTTCGGTACACGATCGATACTGGCACGCGTTCCCCGTCGCGCGCCGGCGCCCAGACGAGCTCGCTCGCGTAGTACGCAGGATCGAAATCACCGAGCACCGGCTCGCGCTTCATCAACACTCGCTCGCCGCTCGCGATCTCCTGATCGTACGTCGTCGCGGGCGTCGTCAGCGACGTGTAGACGAACCGCAGCTTCCCGCCGTCTATCTCCGGATTCGATCCGAGCCGCATGGTGTAGGCGGGATCGTCGGCGATGAGGTGAAACGGCGCCTCGTCCCAGCGCTGGACGCGAATTTTCGCGAGGCCGCCAGAGCGCTCGCTCACGGCTAGAAAATCCCGGAACAATTCAAACGACTGCACGAATACGTCCGGATCGTGCGGTACGACGTCCACCCACTGACTGCGATCGTCGGTGGCCGTGAGCGGCGTTTTCACAATCCGAAAATTGCGCGCCTCGCGATTGGTCCGCACGTAAAAATGACCGCCGAGGTGTTCGATTTGATGCTCATGCTCGGCCTCGCGCGCACTGAAGAGAAGGAACCGCAGCTGCGGGTCCGCCGCCTCGGCGTAACGCCATTCGGAACAGGTGGTGCTCTCCGAGCCGATGAAGAGATACTTTTCCGATTTGCTGCGCGTCACCATCAGAGAGAAGCTCTCGTCCGGCTCCTCATAGATCAGGCGATCCTGGCTCACGCGCTGCCCCAGCACGTGAGCACGGATGCGGCGACCCAACAGAGTCACCGGGTCTTTTTCCACGTAGAGCACCGTGCGGTTGTCGTCGGCCCACGCAAGATCGGGCTCAACGTCAACGATGAGATCCTCGAGCAGGCGTCCTGTTTCGATCTCCTTCACCCGCATCCGAAACTGGCGCCGCCCAATCACATCCTCGGTGTAGGCCAGCAGGCGATTGTCCGGACTAACCTCATATCCGCCGAGCTGGAAGAACGGCTGGCCCACGGCAAGAGCGTTGCAATCGAGCAGTACGGTTTCCGCCGCCGCGGGGGCGTCCGCCCTGCGCACCACGATGGGGTGCTCGCGGCCCGGGGCGTAACGCAACGAATACCAGTAGCCGCGATGACGCGCGGGAACGCTCGCATCGTCCTGTTTCAGACGAGCGACCATTTCCTGGTGGAGCTCCTCAATCAGCGGCTTGGCCGGAGCCAGCATGGCTTCGGCGTACTGCGTTTCGGCCTCAAGGTGCGCGAGCACCTCCGGGTCGCTGCGTTGGTCGTCCCGCAGCCAGTAGTACGGGTCCACTCGCTCGCCTTGGGGTGATGCGATACGGCGCGGCTTCAGCGCGGCGACGGGAGGTTTGGGCGACATGGCGGGATCATCAGGGGGTACAAGAGCTTACCGCGGCCGCGGCTTGGGGGCGGAACATGAATTAAGTGAGCCCAACACAAGCCGACTGACGCCGCAGGGCGGCGGTTCATCGCTCGGGGACGCGTGTGCAGCGACAATGGCGTCGAGGTTGCCTGCTCTGGGTCGCTGGCTCAGTAACTCACGAGGCGTGGCTTGGGGCTCACCGGCCGGCCCCTCGGATTTCGCTGCCCCAGGTCCTCATCCGATTCTGGGGTGCAGTTCACGCGCGCTTTCGGGAAAAGCCAGATCCAGTTCTCAGTCGCCCCACCTTTCATAAGTAAGTATTAGCGCACAAAGCACGAAAACCCCAACAGGAGGGGTGTATGGCCAACGCGCAGCATCCTCGTTCGCACGGCGCACACGATGAGGTTAATTTGGAATTCGACCACGGCCACAGTGGAGAAGGTGCGGAATTGCATCAGCCTCCCGTTCTGGTCTTGAGCCGGGACGCGAATCTGGTTGAAACCGTGAGAAAGGCTGGTCCGCGCGGGGCTGCGATCGCGCACGCACCCGATCTGGACCACGTCGCCGAGAAGCTGTCTAACCTAAAGCCCGGCGTTCTCGTCGTCGACGCCGCGAGCACCTCGGACGTCGCCTCGATGGTGGCGCAGCTGACGCAGCATTTCCCGGAATTGGTGGTCGTCGCGGCGGGCAAGAAGGAGGACAGCGCTGCGCTGATGCAACTGACGGCCGCTGGCCGGATTTTCCGGTTCCTGCTCACGCCTCTGTCCCACGGCCAAACCCGGCTCGCGCTCGAAGCCGCCATGACGCAGCACGCGGATCTCAAAGCGCAGGGCCAACGGCTTGGCGCAGCGGCGGGCGCTGAGGGCGGCGGCAAGAACTACCTCGTCACGTACGGCGCGCTCGCGGCGGGATTGCTCGTCGTGGTCGGCGGCATCTGGTTCGGCGTGAGCAAATTCACCGGCGACAGCGAGCAGACTGAGGCCGTTCCGGCGGCGGCCACGGCCGGCGAGGAGGCCAGTGGGCTGCCCGCGAGACCTGACCCGGTGCAGGCCGAGCTGGCGCTCGCGAAGGAAGCCTTTGATCAAGGCAAGTATCTCGAGCCGGCAGGCGAAAGCGCGCTGGACCTGTATCGCAGCGCGCTTGCAATGGATCCGAACAGCGATGCGGCCAAGGCAGGCGTACGTGCAGTCACGGACAAGGTCCTCGAGCGCGCAGAAGCCGCCTTGTTGGCCGAGCGGCTCGAGGAAGCGATTCGCAACATTGAAACCGCGCGCGATATCGATTCGACGCACCCGCGGCTCTCGTTCCTCGATACGCAGATTGCCCGTGAACGCGAACGTCTGAAGCTCACACAGGCGCAGGAGGTCAGCGGTCGCGTACAGACGCTCGTCTCCCAGGCGAACGAGCGCATGCGCAACGGCCGGCTCATTTCTCCGTCCGGAAGCAGCGCGCGTGATTCCCTGGTCGAAGCTCGCCGTCTGGATCCGACCAATCCCGCCGTAGCCGACGGAATACGCGAGCTCAGCGGACTGCTCGCGGAGGAAGCGCGCAAGGCGTTGTCCGTTGGCAAGACCGATGACGCCCAGACGCTCGTCAACGCGGCTCGTCAGCTCGGCTCGGCAGGGGCGGCGCTCTCGGCCGTCGAACGGACGCTCGCGGACGCCAACCGGACCACGGCGGCCGCCGCCGCCGCCCGGAGGGTCGCGGCCTCGGGTCCAAGTATCGAGTCGATGATCGCCGACGCACGTCAGCGTATGAGCGCCGGCAAGCTCATCGATCCGCCGGGCGACAGCGCACGGGACATGCTCGCCAAATTGCGCGCGGCCGCGCCGAGTCGCCCTGAAGTCGAAGAACTCTCACGGGCGCTGTCACAACGTCTGATCGACATCAGCAAACAGGCCACGGCGGCCAAGGCATATGACCGCGCCGCTCAGCTGCTCGCCGGCGCCCGCGACGTGGGTGGGGCCTACAACGCGGCTGCGATTTCGCAGGCCGAACGCGAGCTGACCGCAGCGCGGGAGGCGAGCGCAGCACAGACCATCGTCTCCGCCTCAGCACTGAAACGCACGCGGATGGTCAACCCGGTGTATCCGGAGTCAGCCCGAAAACGCGGCGACCAAGGCTGGGTCGAGCTCGTCTTCACGGTGACCACAGAGGGCTCGGTCGAGGCGGTCGAAGTCCGTAACGCAAGCCCGACGGGTGTATTCGAAGACGCCGCCGTCCGTGCGATTCGGCAGTGGAGATTCGAGCCTGTGGAGCGCAACGGTGAAAAGGTCGCTCAGCGCGCGATGGTGCGGTTGAAGTTCGCGCAAGGGCAGTAAAAGGGCTCGGCGAGGCTCGGCAAAGAAAGTCGGGAACGACTCTCGTCGATGACGGCGACAGTGAAGGGCGGCTGCGGGGCCGCCCTTCTTCTTTGCGCCTCGGCAAAGGCGTACTCACCTTCGGGCGTAGGCCCTCTGCACGCCGGGCAGGGAAGCGCCAACAGAGCGGCATCGCGAGGGCGAGGGATTGGGTGGGATGGCAAGGCCCGATGCTGGCACGCTGCGGGCGGCGCAAGCGTCGAGAGATCTGGTCGCGCGCTCGGCCTCGCCGCAGCGCTGGCAATAAAATAATCATGGGGGCGCTCGCGTAGGTTGTCCCCTAGCCGTCACACAGGGACCTTGCACTGACGCGGTGCATCTCGAGGCCGTTTGACACTGGCTTCGGATCCTGCGCTCAGGGTGAAAGCCGCAGACGCGGGGGCGGAAGGCGAGCTTGCGAGCGGTCGCGATGGAACCCGTTCTCGGGGTAGTACGCGAGCGACTCGATTCGGCGCTGCAACTCGGCGGCGTAGTCGGGATCTGGCGTCACCCGCGGCCGCACGACCTGCGGCGGCGGGGTCTTGTTGAGCTTCAGGATCATGGTTTTTCCCCTGCGTCCTTATTTTGGCGTGGCTTAACGCACCACGCCCAGCGGGGGATCCACGCACGCGCGAATCGGAAGATCTCTACGCGGCCGCGGTGCGCCGGCGCGGAACAAGTTCCTATTCCCAGACGTTTGCGCCCTCCTCGAAGCCGGCGCGCTGCACCCGAACGACGCAGAAACGTTGGCCCGTGGGCGCCTCCATGACGCACCACCTGTGCACCCAGCTCACAACTCGGGCGCCCAGGGACTCTAGACGGCGCACCTCGGCCTCGAGGTCATCAGCCTCGATGTCGAGGTGCACACGGCTTTGGTGGTCGACCTGCTGCACTTCGATGTGCAACCCGCCTTCACCCGTCATGAGCTGCCGGTACGTCCTCTCCGGCTCTTGGTCGCGTGGTTTGAGCGGCCAGCCCAGCGCCGCGCTCCAGAACTCGGCGGCCTTTTCGAGATTGTCGGTCTTGCAGTCGATGATGAATCCGGCGAGACGGCTCTTGTGCATTAGTCGCGGCCTCTGTGACAGTTGTGGACCAGGCGTGCGGCGCAGCTCTCGACG
>DATAFY010000453.1:0-3201 GCA_036257205.1 Steroidobacter sp.
CCTCCATGCGGTCAAGACGATCATGCAACCGTTGGGGCCCACGTCAGCGCGGTGATCTGGGGAACTTCGGCACAGAGGGACGTCCCGCCGGCGCCACGCGCCGCTAACGGCCGAAACGCACGTTGAGACCGGCGCGGACGACGCTCTTGGTCTCGCTCACATCGACGAACGCCGGACCCAGCCCGGCGACTTGCGGCGTGAAAGCAATCTGACGGGTGCCGAAGTCGTAATAGTTGTATTCGACGAAGCCGGATAGGACATTGGTGAAGGCGTATTCACCGCCGACCCCGATCGTCCATCCCGACCGCGTCACCCGCGCGGTATACGCGGTCCCGAGAATGATCGTGGTCGCCCAATAATCGTCACGCTCCCAGGCGCCGCCGCCCTTGACGTAGCCGAGGAAGCGATCCCAGGCGTGGCCGATGCGGCCGGTGACCGTCGCCAGCGACCTGACCTTGCTGTGATAGGCAACGCCGATCTCGCGCGCGCTGTCGTGGCTGCCCTCCGCGTCCGCCCAGGCATAGTCGCCCTGGAGCCCGACCACAAAGCCGCCCGCGAATTGATAGTCGCAACCGCCCTGCACGCCGCCAAGCCAGCTATGCGCCTCATGTCCGCCGAGCGACTGGCCGAAAAACGCGCCGCCGGGCGTGCGCACAATCCAGTCCTTCTGCTTCGCCCATACGCCGCCCGCATGGCCGCCGACGTAGCAGCCGGTCAAGCTCCACACCGGGACGGCGGACGGAGGTGCCTTGTAGAGCGGGGCCCGCATGTCGGCCGACACCGCTGGGGTCACCAGTGCAATGAGGGTGGCCGCTCCGAGCAGGACTTTCCGCATGATCGCACCCCGGCGTAGTGAACGAAGGCATTATGCAAGGAGCCTGCGTCGAACGCTGTAGCTCATCAGCCACATGGGCGTGGAGTTTCGAAAGGGCAAACGAACGCTCCGTCCCGGCCGAGTTGCCGATAAAGATCAGCAATCCGCATCATCATACGCTGAAGGCGGCACAGAACCCCGACGCGATCACGCGTTGCCGTGGGTCTGTTGCTTGACGTGGTTTGTCTAAATGGACTCTAATGGACACACCGTTGGGGGAGTCGAGGAGGGCGGCGTGAGCCGCTTTATTGCTATGCGTAAGCACAAGGAGCACGTCGCGCGCACGCCAGAGGCTGTCGCGAAATACAAGGAGCGCTTTCTCAAACAGCTTGCATTGGGACGATCGCCTGGCGTCGCTGCGCGCAACGTCGGGATCGCGCGTTCAACAGCATACGGTTGGAAGAAAGAGGATCAGGAGTTCGACGCTGCGTGGGTTGATGCAGTTGAGACTGCACTCGATGGTCTGGAAACGCAGTTGTACGATAGCGCATTAGCGGGCACAGCAGCGATGCGCAATTCATATTGAAGCATCGGCGTCGCGAGGTGTACGGGCGTCGCGAGGTGTACGGTAACGTCGATGAGCTGCGTCGCGAGGTGTATGGCAACGTCGATGATCGGCCGCAGCAACCGGATTTCAGGAACATGGAAGAGCATATCGAGCGCCTCAAACGTCTTGGCTTACCGGTGCCGGTGATCGAAAGCGACTACGAAGAGAACGATGCTCCAGATCCAACAAACGCGAATCATCAGTGAAGACGTTACTTTTTCCCGCGCCACGGAAGAGTACAGCAAGACCGAGCTGATCGCCGCGAGGGAAAATTTTTGGCAATACCGCATCACGATGAACCCGCGCCTGATCTTGCGCGAGAAGTGGTTTCCACGTTCATTAGCGATAAAGCTGCGAAAATTCTGGGATGACTTTTAGGCGGGCAAGCGCCCGGTGATGTTGCTGGAGACGCCGCCGCAGCACGGCAAGTCGCTCAGTGTCATCGACTTCATCGCCTGGGCGGTCGGGCACGATCCCGAGCTGCGCGTGATCTACACCAGCTTCAGTGATCGCTTGTCGATCCGCGCGAACTTGCGCATGCAGCGCGCGCTCGACAATCCAGTGTACCAACGCATTTTTTCCCAACACGAAGATCGAAGCGAAGGGCGGCGGGCGCGCGCTGCGCAACTACGACATCCTGGAATTTCTCGACACCGACGGCTACTTCCGCAATTCCACCGTGCTCGGCTCGATCACGGGTGAGGCGCTCGATCCGCGGTCAATGGTCAGCGCTCGAACCCGAAGAGAAAATTAAATTCTGGGCCGAGCGTGATCGTAACAATTCGCGACCAGGCGCCTACGAGGTCGGTGTCGAGCACGGCATTGTGAGCCAGCTCGCCAACGCAAGTGGGCACGGCCGGGACTTCGACGAGCACCGGCTCAATTTCATGCTGTCCGTCATCAAAGGTATTGAGCCGAGGAATCAGCTCGAGGCAATGCTGGCGGCCCAGATGGCGGCCGTCCACATGGCGAGCATGACGTTCGCGCGCCGCCTCGCCCATGTAGACAACATTCCCCAGCAGGACAGCGCGGAACGCGCTTTCAATAAACTCAATCGCACGTTTGCGACACAGATGGAGGCGCTCAAACGCTACCGGAGTGGCGTCGAGCAGAAGGTCACACTACAGCATGTTTCAGTCGCCGAAGGCGGCCACGCGATTGTTGGCAACGTCACACAGGCGCCACGCGAGAATGGGCGGGAGAAGGCTGCGACGCCACCGCCGTCCCTCAAGGATACGAACGTCGTGCCAATGCCAAGCATGGGCAAAAGCAAGGAACACGACCCACTTTCGGTGCGGCGCAAGTCAAACAAATGAACGGCGATCACAAGCGCAACACGGGGCCGATGCTTTCCAGTCTGCGCTGCGGCGCTAAGACCCGCTCAGGCAGGCCCTGCAAGTCACCATCGGTTCTTGGCAAGAAGCGCTGCCGCATGCATGGGGGCGCGTTGGGATCAGGCGCCCCACGTGGCAACAAGAACGCGCTTAAGCATGGCCGCTTTACTCGCGAGGCTATTGCGGAACGCGGGTACCTTCGAGAACTGGTGCGGCAAGCGCGCAAGCTGCTCCTGCAGATTGAGTAACCTGCGTCGCTGACCACCAAGGCAGCGATCGGCAGCCCCGCAATCCGGAAATCAGCCGAGACCAAAAGACGCGGATTTCAGACGAAACGTGTGGTCTGATCCAGGAGTGATCTAGCTCTACCAGACCGGCATCGCGGCTTCGAGGCGTCATACTGCTTTTATCCCCGCAGCACACAGACGGCCGATTTCCCTAGCTCG
>DATAFY010000513.1:0-3162 GCA_036257205.1 Steroidobacter sp.
CGATTCAGGGGCGAGGTGAATTCGTTCGGCTCGCACTCGAGTACGCCGGCGTCGAGTACCTCGACGTCGCTCGCCAGAGCGATGCGCAAGGAGGCGGCGAAAGCGCGTTGCTTGAATCGATGGAGCGCCTGGATGAGCATCACCCGCCGTTTGCGCCTCCTTATCTCAAGACAATCGATTTGACGATCGGTCAGACCGCCAACATTCTTCTCTACCTCGGTCATCATCACAGGCTCGCTCCCTGCGACGAAGCGGGCTGGTTGTGGGCGCATCAGCTCCAGCTCACCATCGCTGATTTCGTTGTGGAGGCGCACGATACGCACCATCCGCTCGGCGTCGAGCTCTACTTCGAGGAGCAACGACCCGAAGCGGAGCGCAGAACGAAAGAGTTTCGCACGCGCAGGGCGCCGAAGTTCTTCCGCTATTTCGAGCGCTGCATCGAAGTGAATCCAGACGGCAGCGGTTTGCTGATTGGAGATGAGCCGACGTATCCGGACCTCTCGCTTTTTCAGATCGTCGCCGGAATGCATTACGCGTTCCCAAATCTGATGCGACGCATCGAAAAAGACTATCCGAAGGTGATCGCGCTGCACGATCGCATCGAGCGTGAGCCGCGTATCGCCGCCTATCTCGCCTCTGACCGCCGCATCTCCTTCAGCGAAGAAGGCATCTTCCGGCGCTACGCGGAGCTTGATCCTCCCAACTAGCGACTCTTCACGCGTTGTCGTTGTGCGCAACCCCCTCGCGGTCGTCCGCCCTGGACGCAACGCCAAAAAGCGCTAGAGCACGACGGGCGCTAAGCGCCAATGAGCGTATGGATCTCCGCCCTCACAGACTTTGCGTACACGCGCAGCGTCGCGATGCAGATCGGCAGTTTGAAGCGCTGTGGTCCGGCGCTGCCGGGGTTGAGAAACAACACGCCGTTGCGCTCGATGGCGGAGGGCTTGTGCGAGTGGCCGGAAATAACGACGTGGACGCCGGCCCCCGCCGGATCTATCGCCAACCGCGAGACGTCGTGCAACATGTGAATGCGGTGGTCCAGGATCTGGAAAGTGACCGCGTCCGGAATCTGTGCGGCCCATTCTTCTGTGTCGTTGTTGCCGCGGACCGCGGTCAAAGGCGCGATGCTTCGCAGCCGCTCGAGAATGTCGGGGGAACCGATGTCGCCCGCGTGCACGATGTGGTGCACGCCAGTCAGCTTCGCCGCCGCTTCCTGCCGCAGCAGTCCGTGCGTATCGGAGATAACGCCTACACTACGCATTTGAAAACTTCGCTCGCTTCCGTGGTTCAACGCTCGGACGCATGTTTAGATCGCAGTGCTTCACCTCCGCCGTCTCGAACGTGCTTGCCGTTTCACCCCGGCTTTGAAAGCATGTTCCGTCATGAATACTCGCATTGCACTTCAGTGTCTCACGGCGGCGACAACTGTCGCGCTGACCTCTTTGTGTCAGGCGCAGCAATCGAACCAGATGCAGGAACCGGAGCGGCTTTTCGTCTCGGATAAACTAGTATTGAGCGTTTACGCCGAGCCGGGGCAAGCCGGCGAGCGTGTTGGAACCATTGAAACAGGCGATGCAGTGGACGCGCTCGAACGCGCCGGCAAGTTTGTGCACGTGCGGCTTGCCGACGGCCGTGAAGGGTGGGTCGGTGCGCATTATCTCAGTTCCGCGCCTCCCGCTGCGGTCCGCTTGCGTGAACTGCAACGGGATCAGGCGTTGAATGCGCCGGCGGCAAATAGGGCGTCGGTCGCGGAGATTGCACGTCTTCAGGAGCAGAACGCGGCGCTTCAAAACGAGCTGAAGCGGAGGGCGGATAGTGCGGGGTCCGTCATGATCAGTTCCACTCAGGATGAACCTGCGGAACACAAGCTCCAAGCCCAGGCCGCCGCGCCTGCGACGACGCCGAACGCCCCGCCTGAGCGCAGTTCTCATTGGATTTTCTTGCTGGCGGCGAGTGGGGCGGGGGGAGTTGGATTCGCGGCAGGCTATCAAACGCTCGCGCGCCGCATTCGCAGGAAATTCGGCGGTCTCAAGATCTACTGAACCAAGTGCGCCGAATGCGTCGGGGCGTTTCCGAGCCGTGGACGAACGTTGAGTGCACCTAGTGAAACCATGCTGAGCTTTCGCCGGTTTGAGTAGGCATGAGCGAGATCAAACTCGGACTTGCCCGGCTCGGCGACGCGCCCCGCATCGCTGCGATGTCGCGCACCCTGATCGAGGCAGGGTTGCCGTGGAGCTGGACGCCAAAACGCGTGGCCGAGCACATGAAACAGCGCGAGCACCTTGCGGTGATCGCTACCTTCGAGCGCCAGCTGGCGGGTTTTGTGCTGGGCCAGTTTGGATCAGAAAGCGTGCATCTCGCACTGCTCGGGGTGGCGGAGACGCATCAGCGCCAGGGCCTCGGCCGTCTGCTGGTGCGTTGGGTGGAGGAAAGCGCCGTCGTTGCAGGCCTGTTCCTGATGCGCCTGGAGGTGCGCGCGAGCAACACGCGGGCGCGACGCTTCTATGGAGCGCTCGGCTACACGGAGGCGGGTGTTGCGCCGCATTATTACAGCGGTGTTGAGGACGCCATCCAGTTCACACGCGATCTACAGGCGAAAAACCGTATAGCGGACAGCCGATGAACGAGCGGAAAGCTCCAGCGCCGAGCTTCGAACCAGGCCAGGGCGCATCTCAAGGTACGCGCGCTCTGACCAGATAACCGGTATCGGAGCCGAACCACAGAGTGCGGCTGGGACCGTGGAAAATCATGTGTCGCACGGCCCCGCGCGCGTTCGTGAGCTCCACATTCGCGACGAATTGCTCCGATCTTGCATCGAAGGCCATTAGACGATTCGGCTGTACGCCGGTATCAGCGAACCAGACGCGCTGTACGTCGTCGAGCGCCATTGCGTAGGGTCGAGCGTTTGCGCCGGTCGGAGGCAGCCACTCTTTGAACTGCTTCGTTTTTGGGTCGTAGCGCCCGACATAGGCTGCGGCGTAGTCGACGTACCAGACCATTCCGTCTCTGGCGATTGCGATGCGTCTCGTGCGCGCTTCCTTGCGCGGCAGATCGATCAAGTCCAGATTCATCGACTTGGGATCGACCGTGGCGAGCTTGTTCGCGCCCAGCAGATTCACCCACGGTCGGCCGCTTGCATCGACGGCGATTCCGTACGGCAAC
>DATAFY010000569.1:0-5931 GCA_036257205.1 Steroidobacter sp.
CGGTCAGCTTCACTGCGCGGCGAATCGCCCTATGACTTGACGGACACTTCTCAGGAGGCAGCCATGAAAAAGGAACTTATCTCAGTACTTCTTACGACGACTATTTTGTCTGTCGGCATTGTATCCGCAGCGGATCAGGACCAACCGACGGTAGGAGCGGACGCGATGTTCAAATCACTGGACAGAGACGCGGACCAACGTCTTAGCAAGTCGGAAGTTGCGAAGAACAGGGTGCTGATGGAGGACTTCGCCGCTCTCGATGCTGAGAGTGATGGTTATCTCACGAAGCGCGAATACGAGCCGCACACGAAGAAGATGGAGTCCGAAAAGTAGAACCGGAACTCGGCGCGCAGCACATGGCTTCGCCCTGAGTTTCGAGTCCACGTAGCGCAGGCGCGGGCGATGCGCAGCTCGCGGGCATTGACCTGCGGCGCGAAGCTAGTTCGTGTCCAGGGCCGTCCTGCGATGGCTGACGGAAACGAGCATCCACACCGCTCACAGCACCCGGGAAGCCCTGGCAGAACGGCGAACGAATCCTTCAACGGCGGATCGATGCGAAGATCTTGATCGAGCAGTTCCGGCGGGAGTACAACGAGGTTCGTCCGCACTCGAGTCTCGGGCAGCTCACGCCGTTTCAGTTCAAGAGGTGCAGGCCCACAGCTACGCGCCCGGCCGGCAGGGCTTGACGTTCGACGAACTCGCCAAACGCTGGCTGGAGAGCAAGGTGCGCCTGCGAGCGTCCACTCGTTGTGACTACCAACTCATGCTCGAGTCTTACCTTGTGCCGTACTTCGGGCCGCGCAAAATCGAGGGCATCTCTCAACTAGACATCGGGCGTTATCGCGCTGATATGGCAGAGGGTGTTCCCGAGCGCGTCAGGCGGGCGAGGGAAGCGCGCTTGGCAGAAGCACTTGTGACGAATCGCCGCGCACGACTGAAGCCTTTGGATCTTGGCGCGCGCACCACGAACAAGTGCTTGGGGCTTCGGTCTTCGGTTACGCGCGTCGGCACAGCCTCGCCTCGCAGAACGTTGCCGAGCGCATTGACAAGCTGCCCGCGGAAGGAGCCGGCGCGTCGCGCGTCATCGAGGAGGTGCTCACGCCGGCCGAACTCGCGCCATCAACGCCACAGTGGATCTATATCGCACACCCATTGCGCTGAGTGGCCTGCGTGAGGCGGAGGCCCTGGGTCTTCAGTGGTCCGACGTCGGCAGCGCGGGTTTCATCCGGCGCTTCGTCGGGCCGGTAGTCGGCAGGTTCGCTATCACGACCTGCGGCACTCGTTCGCGGGCAACTTGCTCGCAGCCGGTGTCGACATCGTTGACGGCCTACGCACACGCTGTCCCGAAGCCGCGGCACGGCGCGAGCGGCTCAGGGGGCAGCGTGGAAACAAAACAAGCCGTTCTTAGATCGTCGTGGCCGGTGCGGTTCCGGCTCTCAAGTTATTGATTTGGCGGAGAGGGTGGGATTCGAACCCACGAACACCTGTGAGGATGTTACTGGAATTCCAGTCCAGCGCCTTCGACCACTCGGCCACCTCTCCGCAGGCACTGCGCATCAAGACGAAGCCGGCTCATCAGTCCTCCGCTCCGTCGCCGCCAGTCTGGCGGGGGTGCGAAGGTTACACGCGCCTTCGTGAATCAGGCAAACGCAATCCCGGCCGATTGCAACGCCTCGAGCACCGTCGTGTGAAATTGCCGGCTGAGCGGCACCAGCGGCAGGCGGATGCCCTCCCCAATCAGACCCAGTCGAGCGACCGCCCATTTTACCGGGATCGGGTTGGTTTCGACGAACATGGCCTTGTGCAAGCGCTGCAGCTTGGCATCGAGCTGGCGGGCTTCTTGGCCTCGCCCGGCTAAGGCTGCATCCATGACGGCCCGGACCTGGCGGGGAGCGACGTTCGCCGTCACGGAGATGACGCCCTGAAAACCCGCCAGGACGCTCTCGCACGCGAGATCGTCGTCGCCGCTCAGCAGCGTGAGGCGTCCCCCGACTCGCGCCAGAAGCTCGCGGTTGCGCTCCAATGAAGGCGCTTCCTTGATGCCCACGATGTTGGAAAACTCGCTGAGGCGCTCTACGGTCTCGGGCTTCAGATCGCAGGCCGTGCGGCTTGGGACGTTGTACAACACCAGTGGAATGGCGACGCTCTGCGCAATCTTCTTGTAGTGCTGATAAAGCCCTTCCTGCGTGGGTTTGTTGTAGTAAGGAGTGACCACCAGGCAGGCGTCCACGCCCGCGTCCCGTGCAAGTTGGGTCAGTTCGAGGGCCTCACGCGTGGAGTTCGCACCTGTGCCGGCGATTACCGGAATGCGGCCCGCCGCGCGCCGGACGACCCGGCGGACGACCTCGATATGCTCCTCGACGCTCAGCGTGCAGGACTCTCCCGTGGTGCCCACGGCGACGATGCCGTTGGTCCCTTGATCTATATGGAAATCGACCAGGCGGTCGAGCGCGTCGTAATCGACAGCGCCGTCGGCCTGCATCGGCGTGACGAGCGCCACAAGGGTGCCGCTGAACATGGAATTCCTTCACTCGTGAGTCGCGCGGATCGTACTGGCCGTGCGCGTTGGCGACAAGCTGAAAAGAAAGCCGACCGGCGTTGTTGGGGTAGGGCGGCGCCAAGATCCGCCGCGGAGGTCTCAGCGCGGTTTCCGAGGCCTGATCGTGCCTGTAAACTTAAGCGCCCTCCACAGCGATTCCCAGCGATGCAATTCATCGTCATCTCCGCGCTCGGCAACGATCGCACCGGTCTTATCTACGATCTGACGCGCGTCGTCCTCGACTGTTCGGGGAACATCGTCGACAGCCGTATGAGCGCGTTCGGCAACGAGTTCGCGATGTTGCTGCTCGTTTCAGGAAACTGGCATACGCTCGCCAAGCTCGAGACGGAGCTAAAAAAGCTCAGCGAGTCGAGCGGCGTGACCATCAGCTTGCGCCGGACCGAACAGCGCCCGCCGCGCAAGGACGTGGTGACGTATTCAGTGGATGTGGTCTGCCTGGACCAGCCTGGGATTGTGCACAATCTGGCGGGCTTCTTCAGTTCGCGCGGTATTGACATCGCAGAGCTGAACACGCGCAGCTACGCCGCCGCCCACACGGGCGCCCCAATGTTTTCCGTCCAGATGATGGTCCATATTCCAGCGAAGGTGCACATTGCCGCCCTGCGCGAGGAATTCATGGATTTGTGCGATCAGATGAATCTCGACGCCATTCTGGAGCCCGTGAAGGCCTAGGACGCCTTTGCGCGGTTCACGCTCGCGGATCGGGACCAGAAAACGGGCGACTCTGGTTGCAGACGCGCGAACACGAAGAGAGCGGGCGGGCGCCGATGACAAGCCGAGGTGGACCCGGCGGTCGCCCGCCAAGCGTTCCGGGGCCGCCCTTGAGGAGCCATGGGAGGTGTACACGTGACGAATAAACGCGTGTCTATCGGCAAGAAGGCGCCGAGGTTCTCATTGCCGTCCACAGCCGGCACGAACTGGAAGCCGACCGACGCCGCCGGCAAGAAGCTCGTCATCTATTTTTACCCGCGCGACAACACGAGCGGATGCACGAAAGAAGGCGAGGCCTTCCGCGATTTGCACGCCGCGTACAGAAAAGCCGGCGCCCTCGTCGTGGGCGTATCGCCGGACAGCATCGAGTCGCACGCAAAGTTCAAGGCGAAAATGTCCTTCCCATTCGAGCTGCTGGCCGATGAGGATCGGTCCGTCTGCGAGCTCTTCGAGGTCATTCGGGAAAAGAGCATGTACGGACGGAAGTTCATGGGTGTGGAGCGCAGTACGTTTCTGTTCGATGCGGACGGAGTGCTGCGCCAGGAATGGCGAAAGGTGAAAGTCCCAGGCCATGCCGATGAGGTCCTGGCAGCCGTCAAAATTCTTTGAGTCGCATATTTCCCGTGATCGATTCAAGCCCGATGAAGGACTCCAAGCGCCCCAGAACCCGCGAGCAGCGGCGCATTTTCGTGCTCGACACGAATGTGCTCATGCACGATCCGACCGCGATCTTCCGCTTCGATGAACACGATGTATACATCCCGATGATCGTGCTCGAGGAGCTGGACGCGGGCAAAAAGGGCCTGTCCGAGGCGGCGCGCAACGTGCGCCAGGTCAGCCGGTTTCTCGATGAGCTGATGGCGAATGCAACCAAAGCGCAGATCGACCGCGGCCTGGAACTGCCCAGTGCGAAGCTCGCAACGGGCGGCGAGAAAGCGCCTCCTTCCGGCCGGCTGTTCTTTCAGACCAAGGTATTGAGCGGCGGGTTGCCCGATACGCTGCCGGGCCACGGCGCGGACAACGCCATTCTTGGCCAAACGCTCGCCCTGCAACGCGAGTTCGTCGATGCGCGCGTGACGCTCGTATCGAAGGACATCAATCTGCGCATCAAAGCGGCGATCATCGGAGTGCACGCCGAAGACTATTTCAACGACAAGACGATCGAGGACGCCGATCTGCTCTACACAGGCGCCCAGGAGTTGCCCGGCAACTTCTGGGAGCGCCACGGGAAGAACATGCACTCCTGGCAGGAGCAGTCGCGGACGTTTTATCGCGTGCAGGGCCCGATGGTGCGGGAGTGGCACGTCAATCAGTTCCTGTATCACAAGGAATCCGATGGCCTCGAGGCGCTCGTGCGGCGCAGAGACGGCGCAGGCGCCGTTCTCGAACTGGTGCGCGATTATCGCAATGAACGCCATAGCACCTGGGGCATCACTGCTCGCAATCGCGAGCAGAATTTCGCACTGAACCTGCTGCTCGACCCTGAGATCGATTTCGTGACGATCCTGGGCCCGGCCGGCACGGGCAAGACGCTGCTGACGCTTGCCGCAGGTCTCGCTCAGACGCTGGAGAGCAATCGGTACAGCGAGATCATCATGACGCGCGTGACGATCCCGCTGGGCGAGGACATTGGATTTCTGCCGGGCACCGAGGAAGAAAAGATGGAGCCCTGGATGGGCGCTCTCATGGACAATTTGGAGGTGCTGACGCAAAGTCAGGAGGGCGGCAGCTGGGGGCGCGCGGCGACCAATGACCTGCTGCGCAATCGCATCAAGATTCGGTCCCTTAACTTCATGCGGGGCCGGACGTTCCTGAACCGATTTCTGATCGTCGATGAAGCGCAGAACCTCACGCCGAAGCAGATGAAAGCGCTCGTGACGCGCGCAGGCCCGGGAACCAAGCTCGTATGCTTGGGCAACATTGCGCAGATCGACACCCCGTATCTGACGGAAACGACCTCAGGGCTGACGTACGTCGTCAACCGCTTCAGAGGATGGGGGCACGCCGGTCACATCATGCTGATGCGCGGGGAGCGCTCGCGTCTTGCGGACTACGCCTCGGAGATTCTTTGAGCAGTGCTTCTGCGCGGCGGAAGGGATTAGGTAACGCAATGGCCAAGCGCGAATCATCGGTGAGCCAGCTCGGACGTCGCGTCGAGTGGCCGACGTCGCCCGAGACGGCGACGCTCGAGCGCGTGCCGAATCCGCATCCGGACAAACTGTATCTCGCCCGATTCAGCGCTCCGGAGTTCACTTCTCTCTGTCCGGTCACCGGTCAACCGGATTTCGCGCATCTAGTGATCGACTACGTGCCTCGTAAGTGGTTGGTCGAAAGCAAGTCGCTCAAGCTATACCTCGGCTCTTTCCGCAATCACGGCGCCTTTCATGAGGACTGTACGCTCGCCGTCGCGCACCGCCTTGTGCAGTTTCTCAAGCCGCAATGGCTGCGGATTGGCGGTTATTGGTACCCGCGCGGCGGCATGCCTATCGACGTGTTCTGGCAGACCGGCAAGCCGCCGCCAAATCTGTGGATTCCCGATCAGGGCGTGCCGGGCTACCGTGGTCGGGGCTGAGCGTGGAATGGCTGGCGATTCAGCCTTGGTTCCAGTCTCTGCTATAGTCCGCGCCCGATTTTCCGGTGTACGCCCCGGAAAGAGCGCC
>DATAFY010000612.1:0-3828 GCA_036257205.1 Steroidobacter sp.
TGTCGACGTGGAGATTACCGATTGCCTCGAGCGGTTGCGCAGTTGTGACATGCGCGAAGCGTTCGGTTTCGAGCACGACCATGTATACAGCGCACGTGGATACTTTCGCCCGCGATCATCTGCCCTCGCGGGAACAATGGCCGGACCTGATTTTCGAATTGCCGGAATTGCAGTATCCATCGCGACTGAACTGCGCCAGCGTGTTGCTCGACGATGCGATCGTTGAAGGCTACGGGGGTCGCGTCGCGCTGCGCTCGCCAGAGACCGCGTGGACGTACCGGGACCTGCTTGAGCGGTCCAATCAGATGGCGCATGTATTGGTGAAGGAACTTGGCCTCGTCCCCGGAAACCGCGTTCTCCTGCGCGGCTGCAACTGCCCTATGCTGGTTGCCGCATGGTTCGCGGTCCTGAAGGCAGGCGGCATTGCCCTGACGACGATGCCGATGCTGCGTGCGCACGAGCTGTCGGCCATCGCTCGCAAAGCGCGCATTGATCACGTGATCTGCGAGCGACGTTTCTGGTCGGAAGTGCAGGCGGCGGCCGCGGAGACGGGGCTTCTGCGTCGCTCGATCAATTACGGCGCAGGCGAGCTGGAAGTTCTCATGGCGCAGCAGCCCGCCGTGTTCGAGAACGCACCGACCGCTGCAGAGGACGTGAGTCTGCTCGCGTTCACGTCTGGGAGCACGGGTGAGCCGAAGGCGACGATTCACTTTCACCGAGACGTGCTCGCGATGGCCGATACCTTCGCCCGACATCTCTTGAAGACCTCGCACGATGATCTTTACATCGGCAGTCCGCCGCTGGGCTTTACGCTCGGGCTCGGGGCGCTGCTCGTTTTTCCGCTTCGTTTTCGTGCGGCTGCCGGCTTGCTCGAGACGCCGACGCCGGATGCATTGCTAAACGCCGCTCAGTCGTGGCGAGCGACGTGTCTGTTCACCGCGCCGACGACCTATCGAGCAATGCTGGGCCTCGCCTCGAAATATGATTTGTCCAGTCTGCGTCGGTGCGTCTCCGCCGGTGAAGCGCTGCCCAAGGCCACCTCGGACGCCTGGTTCGAGCAGACGGGCGTCCGCATCATTGACGGCATCGGCGCGACGGAGATGATCCATATCTTCATTTCTGCGGCCGGCGATGACATTCGACCGGGCGCAACAGGCAAAGCCTTGCCCGGGTACCGCGCGTGCATCCTTGATGAGGAAGGCAGAGCGCTGCCGCCGGGAGTCAGCGGGCGGCTTGCGGTCAAAGGCCCGACCGGATGCCGCTATCTAGCCGATGATCGTCAGCGCAGCTACGTGCAGAACGGCTGGAACGTCACTGGGGACAGGTACTATCTCGATGCGGACGGTTATTTCTGGTTCCAGGCGCGCGCCGACGACATGATCGTGTCCTCCGGCTACAACATCTCCGGTCCGGAAGTTGAGTGGGCGCTGCTCGGCCATCCGGCCGTGCACGAGTGCGCGGTCATCGGCTCGCCCGATCTCGATCGCGGCAACGTCGTCAAGGCCTTCGTCGTGCTCAAGCCCGAGTACGTCCCGAGCGAGGCGCTGCGGGTTGGACTTCAGGACTTCGTCAAAAGAACGATCGCTCCATACAAGTATCCGCGCGAGATCGTTTTTGTGGACTCGTTGCCTAAGACGGCTACGGGGAAGTTGCAGCGTTACGTGTTGCGCGAGCAGGAACGGGCTAGCGACTCCTGAGTTAGCGCCGATCACTCGTGAGCAAGACCTGGAGTTTTCAATGAGAAGCGTGAGCGCGGTAGTGCTGATCAAGGCAGAGACTCATCTGATCAATGAGTTGGCTGAGCAGCTTGCGGAGCTGACGGGCGTAGCGGAAGTCTTTTCAGTGGCGGGGCCATACGATCTCGTGGCGCTCGTGAAAGTTCGGGAGAACGAAGATCTCGCGGACGTGATCACAAACCATCTGAGCAAGCTCAAAGGCGTCCTGGAGACGCAAACGCTCATTGCATTCCGCGTGTACACGAAGGCGGAGTTGTCGGGCGCGTTGGACATGGATTGAGCGGCATCCGGACGCGCGGCACATCAGCGGGGATTGCGACAACAACTCGCGGCTCAATACACGCAGCTCCTAGGCGCCGCTGTCACGTTTTGCGTTTCGTCGACGATTCACGACAGCAGCAGTTTGAGCTGAATGCGCGGATCGATCCGCGTCCTCGCGGCGGCGGCGATTGCATCTCGCCAGCCGGCGGTGCGCCTCCTCGAGGACCGCTGCGTACAGTCCGTCCTTGCAGCCGAAGTGATGCGCTGTTGGCGCCGGCGAAGATTTCCTTGCTCGTCGCCTTGGCTTATCCGTGGTCCGCGCACCTCGTGCGGCGCGAGCAGCGCGCTGAGGAGATCGTGCTGTACGGCAACGTGGACATTCGGCAGATCGAGTTGCCGTTCGTCGACAGTGAGCGAATTGCGGAGGTGATGGTGCGCGAGGGCGATCGGGTGCGCGCCGGCGAGGTGATCGCGAAACTCGAGACCCAACGGTTGCAGCTGCGCATCCTGCAGGCGGAGGCGCGGGCTGCCTCACAGAGCGAATCATTGCGGCGTCTGAAGAACGGGACGAGGCCGCAGGAGCGGGCGCAGGCGCGCGCCGCGCTTGCGGCTGCGCAGGCGGAAGCCGCCAACGCGCGCAGTCAATACCAGCGGCTGCTGGGCGTCAGCGGAACCAACGAAGGCGCAGTGAGCGAACAGGATCTCGACGCTGCGCGCGCAGCAGCGGAGATGAGCGAGGCGCGCGTCGAGTCGAATCGTAAGGCCCTCGATCTGGCGCTCGCGGGTCCGCGGGAGGAGGACATCGCTTAGGCGCAGGCGCAACTCGAAGCTGCGCAGGCCGAACTGGCGTATTTCAGGCGCCAACTGACCGACGCGGAGCTCAAATCGCCGGTCGACGCCGTCGTGCGCAGCCGTCTTATGGAGCCGGGAGAGATGGCGAGTTCGCAGCGACCGGTCTTCTCGCTGGCAGTCACGGATCCAAAATGGGTGCGCGCCTACGTTCCGGAGAGCGCGCTCGGGCCGGCTGCAGCTCGGCGATCGTGCGCAGGTATTCATCGATAGCTTTCCGAACGCCCCGCTCGTCGGCTTCATCTCCTCCGTCGCGGAATTCACTCCGAAGACCGTGCAAACCGAGGAACTGCGCACGAGCCTCGTGTATGAGATTCGTGTATTCGTCGCCGACCCGGAGGACAAACTGCGTCTGGGCATGCCGGCCACCGTTCGTTTCGATCTGTCAGGCAACCTCCGGCGGCGGTGTGCGTCATGAAGGACGCAAGCGATTCGTTCGTACTGCGCGGGCGCGAGCTGTCGAAGCGTTTCGAGCGCGCCAAGGGCGTCGTGGTGCAGGCGCTCGATCGTGTCGCCATCGAGGCGCGGCGGAGCGCGCCCACCGCGCTGGTTGGACCCGACGGCGCAGGGAAGACGACGCTGCTGCGCCTGGCCGCGGGACTAATGCAGCCGGACGAAGGCGTGCATGTGCTGGGCCTCGATGCACGGCGCCAGGCCCAGGCGATTCAGAGCCGCATCAGCTACATGCCGCAGCGCTTTGGGCTTTACGAGGATCTGACCGTGCAGGAGAACCTCGATCTGTATGCCGATTTGCACGGCGTTTCCTCACAACAGCGCGCGCAGCGCTACCCACGCCTGATGGAGATGACGGCGCTCGGGCCGTTCCGCGATCGCCTCGCAGGCAATCTGTCAGGAGGCATGAAGCAGAAGCTGGGCGTGGCGTGCACACTCGTGCGATCGCCGGAATTGCTGCTCGGTCGCAAGCGCGCGCTGCTGGCGCTCCACATCCCCCAGGGCTTCGAACGCCGGCTCGCCGCCGTCG
>DATAFY010000005.1:0-4197 GCA_036257205.1 Steroidobacter sp.
AAAGCATCACGACTGTGGCCACGGTAAGGTCGGTCTCGAACATGTATCCGACCTTGAACGTCACCAGTTGTTCGACTCCAGCTGCCTTTGCATTCGCACGCGCTTCGCGGATGCGCTGAGGATCGAGGTCGACGCCTACGCCGCGCGCTCCGTATTGCTTGGCGGCTGCGATCACCATGCGGCCGTCGCCGCAGCCGAGATCGTAAACCATGTCCAGCGGCCGAATCTTCGCCATGCTGAGCATGCGATCCACCACCTCGTGCGGGGTCGCGACGTACCAGACATCGAGCTTGCGCGCCGGCTTGGTCGACTCCTGCGATATTGCCAATGCGCACAGGAGCGCGACGAGCAGCGCTGTGAAGATTCGCAGAGCGATGGCCATGACTGGGGCAACGTGACTTAAGGCGCGGCGCGTTCCGGCAAAACCGCTCTTGCGCCTCAATGCCTGCGCAACTTGGTCCGCACTCGCCGCGTCGTCAGCACGCCGAGAGATTGCGTGATCTTTGCGCCCGCCGCGAGCGTAGAGAATTCCTCGTCGTAGACCTTCTCCATCTCGCCAAGAGACGTATGCGTCTCTTCGGCCAGCGCCTGCTTGCTCGCCTGCTGTCCCTGCAAGATGCGTGGGGTCGACGGGGCCATCTCACATTTCCTCCGCCACGGAGCCTCAATCTGCTCTTGATTTTTGTAAGCGCGCGAGCATCGACGATAGCCGCGCGCATTGATCAAGGAGCGAGCAACCCAACCGATGATCAATAATCCGCGGGTTGCGCGCGAAGTCAAGCCCGTCTTATCCAGAAGTTATTCACCGTTTCTGTGGATATGTGGGCGACCGTACCAAACGCCGTCACCGGTCCGTCGAGCACAAGAACGAGGATGGCGGCTGTTCATAGATCAGAGCTCCAGGCAGGTCCTGTCGGCGGCCGGACCCTGTCGGAGAAATGCCCGTGGCTCCAACGCATCAGGCATACGACGTCTGCATTTTTCGCGCCCCCTGGGGCTTGTGGCTGTTAGAATCGCGCGCGGTTCGGCCCTGTGGGCGCGAACTTGCGTGGGCCTGTAGCACAGCGGTTAGTGCAGGGGACTCATCAAATGGTGCGTTCGCGGCGAAAGCCGTGAAATGTAACGGGATGAATTCAGGGAAACCTTCCGGTCCAACGGACCGATGGCAACCCTGAGCCAAGCCGGCGATGCATCGCCGGAAGGTGCAGAGACTACCTGAGAGCTGCGATCGTGGATCGCGAGCGCTCTTGATGACAGGCAGTGAGCGTCCCGCACCCTCCCGACTTTAGCGAGTCGCGGGTGAAGAGATAGTCCACTCTCGCTGGAAACAACGAGGCAAAGTGAATCCCTTGGTCCTGGGTTCGAATCCCAGCGGGCCCACCATCTACACCGGGTCTATTCCGGAGACATAGGTCCAGGCTCTACCGCTGCCCAAGAAGTTTCGATTCTCCGGCAGCGAAGTGCTAATCAAGCTCGCGGGAAGCGCCGTGGCATTGCTGCCCACATCAAAATCGTGGGACATGCTGCTGTCGAGCCTCGGACGTCACGCGCATCAGCTTCGCCGCCTCTTTCTATCGCACAGCAATGGCCGGCTTCATTGAGGCCGCCATGAGGTGAGGAACAAACGGACGTTCACATTCGTCGATCGACTGCCGCCTCCATCGCAGTATCAGACGTCCATGCGACGCTGAGCCGGCGCTGTCGGCGGCGTCTGATAGGAACGCCGTATATGCCGTCTACCGAAGCCGACGCACTGGTCCTTTTTGGAATCACCGGGGATCTTGCATATAAGAAGATCATTCCGGCGATCCACAACCTGATGCGGCGCGGACGGCTGAACGCGCCGATCTTTGGGGTTGCCCGCGATGCCTGGAGTCGGGAGCGGCTGCTCGAACGCATCGCGGCCAGCTTGCGCGAACACTTGCGCGCCGTCGATGAATCAGCGGCGGCGACCTTGCGGGAGCAGCTGCGCTATGTGGCAGGCGATTACCGCGATCCTGAGACGTTTCGCAGGCTGCGCGATGCGCTGGGCGAAGCCCGCGCGCCGATCCACTACCTTGCGATACCGCCGAGTTTGTTTCCGGACGTCGTGGCTCAACTCGGCGCCTCAGGGTGCGCCCATGGCGCGCGAGTGATCGTGGAGAAGCCGCTGGGCCGCGACCTACGTTCGGCGCAGTCGCTGAACCGCAGCCTCGCGGCCGTGTTCGAGGAATCGCGCATCTTTCGCATCGATCATTTTCTCGGGAAGGAGCCCGTACAGAACCTGATTTACTTCCGCTTCGCCAATGCGTTCCTCGAGCCGCTGTGGAATCGCACCCACGTTGCAAGCGTCCAGCTCACGATGGCGGAGTCTTTCGGCGTCGCGGGACGCGGCCGTCTGTACGAAGAGCTGGGCGCGATCCGCGACGTCGTCCAGAACCATCTGCTGCAGATTGTGAGCCTGCTGGCGATGGAGCAGCCGGCCCGCTACGACAGCGGCGCAGTCCGCGACGAAAAGGTTAAAGTGCTAAAGGCTGCCCATACGCTCGATCCTCAAAACGTCGTTCGCGGTCAGTACGCCAGCTATCGCGACGAGAGCGACGTGGCTGGCGACTCTCGCGTTGAAACCTACGCCGCGCTGCGACTTGCGATCGATTCACCGCGCTGGACCGGCGTGCCCTTTCTCATCCGCGCGGGGAAAAGACTGCCGTTGACTGCTACTCAAGTAGTCGTGCAGCTGCGCGATCCGACCCAGCCCCTGTTCGACGATGCGCGCAGCGCCGTCAATCAGGTGCGTTTTCGGCTGGGCCCCGATCGCGTTGCGATTGGACTGGGCGTTCGCGTGAAGCAGTCAGGCGAATCGATGCGCGGAACCGCACGCGAGCTTCTGATGTGCGACGAAGAGGCCGGCATGACCGGCGCGTATGAGCGCTTGATCGGCGACGCCTGGCGCGGCGATCCCACGTTGTTCGCACGCGAGGACGCAATCGAAACCGCATGGCGCATCGTGGATGATGTCGTTCGCGAAGCCAACCTAGAGGGATCCGCGCCGCACATTTACGCCGACAGCGACTGGGGACCTCGAGAAGCCGATGCGCTGGCGAAAGACATCGGCGGTTGGCGCAACCCCGGCGTCGGCTGTTGAGAGGCGGGCGCGGCCGAGGTCGACCGGTCAACGCGCCGGACGGCGGGCCGTGATGAACCAGGTGCTCGACGGCGCCCAGACGCCGTCATCGCGGACGTAGGCGGACAACGCCTCACGCAGCGCCGCAATGACCTGCGGCTTGAGTTCCTCAGACGCTGCGCCCGCGAGCCGTATGATTTCTCCGGCTGGCCCAAGCGCCATCGCGAACTCGATGGCGTCGTTCAGATCGCGGCCGATGCAAAACGAGGACGTCGCCCGCGGATCGCTTGGAACAATTGCCGATCGCGATTCAATAAGCACTCGACCTGACGGCGCATGGATTCTGGAGGAACGCCGCGCCCGCGCTGAACTTGGCCCCTAAGCGCAATGCAACTGAAACGATATCTCCAGCGAATCGGATTCCAGCGCGAACAGCGCAACTGCATCGGCTGCATTTGCAGGCGATTCCTTATGAGAACCTGGACGTCTTTCCGGGACACGAAGCGCCGCCCGACCCAGAGCATTCCTAGGAGAAGTTGATCGTACGGCGACGCGGCGGCTGGTGTGGTGAGATGAACGGGCTCTTCGCCTGGGCGCTGGAGCAGATCGGGTTTTCCGTCACGCGCATGGCGGGCGGCATGGCGAGAAGATCGGCGATGAGGCGGTCGGCAGTCATCGAGTCCGCAGACCGCGCCCGAGACGCTCGCCAGACGCCGCGGTTGGCTGCAAACCGCACCGCAGTCGCCATTCCGGCTGAATGCCATCTGCCAGATTCAAAAAGACGGCGGCCGCGTCGAGGCGAGAACGATCCAATCCGCCGCCGTCTTCGGCTTGGACTATCCCGATGCCGAGCACGTCTGGGAAAACAGTTAGTAAGTAAGCGGCGTCTGCGGACGGCAGCCCGCCGGCCCGAGCGTCCACTGGAGCCTTACGATTCCCGACTGCCGACTCCACATTGCGGACTCGGGCTCGATTCCTGAGCCCTCATGGCTATCGGCAGTCGGTTCGCGTAGGATACGCGCCCGATGCAACAGATCCTCAAACGCGGGACCAAAACGAAGAAGCTCTTTGCGGGGCTTCCTGTGGTATTGCGC
>DATAFY010000020.1:0-3399 GCA_036257205.1 Steroidobacter sp.
CCTGCAGCAGGACAATGCGCGTATGCCGTTGTTCTTTGCTGCCGAAGACTTTTTCGGCAGCGACTTTCTTGAACGAGCTTTTCTGGCGAGGTTTTCCCGCCCAAGCGGGATCGCATCGATGGCGCTAAGTTCACTTTGCATGCGTCTGAACAGCGTGCGCACGCCGCTCATACCCGAGCGACGCGAAATCCCGCAGCCGGGTCTCGGTCAGGTCTTGCTGCAGATTCGGGCTTGCGGCGTGTGCCGGACGGACCTGCATGTGGTCGACGGCGATCTGCCGCAGCTTGCGCACGCAGTGATTCCGGGACACGAGATCGTAGGCGAAGTGCTCGCATCAGGCCCCGGCGCTTGTTTGGAAAAAGGCTCACGCATCGGCGTTCCCTGGCTTGGGTACACGTGCGGCGCATGCCGATACTGCACTAAGGGCCAGGAGAATCTGTGCGACGCCGCGCAGTTCACCGGCTATCAGCTCGACGGTGGTTACGCCGAACACACGCTTGCAGATGCTCGTTACTGTTTCGCTCTGCCGGACCGCGTGGACGACGTTCATGCGGCGCCTCTCTTGTGCGCGGGGCTCATCGGCTATCGCTCGCTGCGCATGGCCGGCGAAGCGGAGCGACTCGGGGTGTACGGGTTCGGCGCGGCCGCACACATCGTGGCGCAAGTCGCACGCTGGCGCGGGCAAGCGGTTTACGCGTTCACGCGCCGCGGAGACGCAACCGCTCAACAGTTCGCGCTAGAGAACGGGGCCGTGTGGGTTGGCCACAGTGACGCGCGCCCACCCGTGGAACTCGATGCGGCGATCATCTTCGCGCCTGTCGGGGCCCTGGTTCCGACCGCGCTCGCCGCCTTGCGAAAGGGGGGCGTGCTCGTCTGCGCCGGCATCCACATGAACGATATCCCGACATTCCCGTACTCTCTGCTCTGGGGAGAACGGGTCGTGCGCTCGGTTGCGAATCTCACGCGTCGTGACGGCCAGGAGTTTATGGAGATCGCCGCACGCGCGCCGCTGCGCGTGCACGTGCAGACGTTTCCACTTACCGAGGCGAACGAAGCATTGGCGCGCCTACGCTCCGGCGCGTTGATCGGCGCAGCGGTCCTGGTCCCGACGTAAGTCGTCCGCTCTCTGTTATGCGCAGAGGCGCTGGGAGCGGCACGCAACGCGCGACCCACAATGCACAAGCGTCTTGCGCAGCAAGATGAACGCGGCGTGTTGTAGCGCCGGGCCGCATTGAACTCGAGCAAAGGCTCATTCCTGAAGTCGAGCGCCACGCAACTGCGGCGACGACGTACTGGCTGCAACGCAGTCGCTCGGCGTGATGTGTTCTTTGAAGGCGTGTACGGGCACACCGCACGTTTGAAGCGCTGCTTGCGGCGGGCCCGCAGGGCGATTCGCGACTGGCGAAACACGGCTTGCCTTGCGCTTTCTTCGATCAGACTTTCTCGGCGCGGCATGTCCTTAAGGCCTCACGGGCATCCTCTAGCGTGCGGCCGCGGCGTCCACGGGTATGTTACCGCTCATGACGGAGAACGGTGTTCCCAACGACGAGCATACAACCGTGCTTAGCCTCGCCGAGCAGCGAGAATTCCGCTACGTTGTTGAGAGCGCGAGATCCATGGGGTGGATCGGCGCCGAGGACGAGATGGACGCCGTGCGCGCGGACTGCTCAGTGCTCGTGCGGTCCCATAACAGGCGCTGCAGACGCGAACGCTCGTACGGATATGGATCGCGCTGGCTATACGAGCTGCTGTGCGATCTGGCGCATGGAGCGTGGAAATAGAGTCTTCGGCGGCTGCGCCGGCGTCTTCAGATCACGAACTCCGGTTGCTCACTCCCGGACGATCTGCGTGCGCAGCTCGCGTTGGGCTCGCAGTGAATTTGTAATCAGGCAATTGTGCTCCGTTTTTTCGAGCAGGCGTACGCAGAGTTCTTCGCTCGTAGTCTGCGGGGCAATGAGCTTCGCTTTCGTGACAATTCGGGTGAACTGCGTCAGCCCTTCGCTGCGTTCGAGCGCGCCTTCGACGGTGCACTCGAGGCGCGCCCACTCGAGCTTCGATGCGCGGGCCACCGCGCGGAAGGTGAGTATGAAACAACTTGCGACGGCGGCCACGAGCAACGACTCGGGCGACCACTGGTCCCCCGGGCCATCGAACTCGCGGGGCGCCGTGCCGAGCAGTTCAGGCGCTCCTTCAGAGTTCAGCCTTAGGTTGCCGGCGACTGCGCCGCTTGCATCGACGGTATAGATATGTGGGAACGGTTGCGGCATGAGTTCCTCGCGTGGGTGTGCGATTAAGCCTACGACCCAGGCGAGTTACCAGGGATCGGGAACCCCGCTTAGTTATTCTCGGGAAGCTCGGGATCCATTCGCGGCGTAGCCGTCGTTGTTATCCAACCGTGGATCTCTGTGCTGAGAGCGTTCACGAAGAGCTAGATCGTGGCAAAGATGACGGCCAGCCCGTTGCAACCTCTTGAATTCTCTCGATCGTCGGTTCACGCGCGAACCAGGTTTGCGCAGCCGGCGCTATAAGAATTGCCGAAAAGACATATGGCAGCCGGGTGAATCGATTCTCTCGCCCACAGCCCGCTGGCGCACATCTCAACGCGCCACGCGGTCTACCTCGGTCGCCAATGCATGCTGGCGGTCCGAGATCTTGACGGGCGAGAAGGTCGTTTTCTCCAGCGCCCGCAGTGTGGTCGGCAGCGATGCCAACTCCTCCGCACAGTGATGGCGGATCACATCCAAGGGAGCCGGGGGCGAGACTCGGCGCCCGCCGTGCATCACCAACTGCAACATCGGTTTGCCTTCCACGACTTCGTCCGCGCAACCGAGTACATCGACGCCGATGCGATCGTCCTCGTCGTACTGTCGGTAGACCTGCCGAGGACCAGGCCAGGTTTCTTTCCACTGCGAGCGCTTCCGGCACGGACGACCTGCGTACTGCTGCAGCTTGTACGCGCAATCGAGCGACGGCGCGTCCGCGGAGACGCTGAGCCGTGTACCGATGCAGAAAGCGTCGATGGGCGCCTGCGCCGCGCGCATGGTCGCGATGGAGTGCTCGTCGATCCCACCGCTCACGAATATGCGCACCTCGCGACAGTCCTCAGCGTCGAGAATGCCTCGCACGCGCCGCGCTTCCAATTCCAAATCGCCGCTATCGATCCGCACCCCCCGCACGCGCACGCCGTCGCGCCGCAGCGATTTGCACAGTTCCGCCGCGCGCCGGGCGCCCCGCAACGTGTCGTAGGTGTCTATGAGCAAAACGACGTCTTGGGGGCGGCATGCGGCAAAGTTCCTGAATGCATCGGTTTCCAAGGCGTGCGCCTGTATGAACGAGTGCGCCATCGTTCCGACGACCGGAATTCCGAAGCGCCGCCCGGCTTCGACTGTCGCCGTCGAA
>DATAFY010000022.1:0-2461 GCA_036257205.1 Steroidobacter sp.
GGAGCGTGCCGGAAATCATTGCCGAGCTGTCCACGCTGTTCGAACTGGCGCCCGGCGATCTCATCTATACCGGCACGCCTGCAGGCGTCAGCGCAATCAGGCCCGGCGATCGCATCGAAGGCGGGGTCGAAGGACTCGACACTCTCGTGACCGTGATCGCAGGCTAGTCGCGAAGGGCCAGTGACGAGCAAGCACGATAGTGAATAGGGAGGCCGTCCATTCAATCATGAAGCTCTACACCTATTTTCGCAGCTCCGCCGCATTTCGCGTGCGTATTGCTTTGAATCTCAAGGGACTCTCATACGAATCGGTCGCGAAAACCCTGGTGAACAACGAACATCGCGCGGCCGAGTATCTCGCCGTCAATCCGCACGGCCTGGTGCCTGCACTCGAGATCGACGGCGCGGTCCTCTCGCAATCGCTCGCCATTATCGAGTATTTGGACGAGACGCACCCCACTCCCCCGCTGCTGCCCCCGGACCCGCTCGGGCGGGCGCGCGTGCGCTCTATGGCGCTCGCGATCGCGTGCGAAATACACCCGCTCAACAACCTGCGCGTGCTGACCTATCTCAGAGGAGAGCTGAAGCGCGACGATGACGCTGTGAACCAGTGGTACCGGCATTGGATCACGGAAGGATTCACGGGGCTCGAGGCTCAGGTGCGACAATCCTCGACGACGAAGCGCTATTGCTACGGCGACTCCGTCTCGCTCGCTGACGTCCTGCTCGTACCACAGGTGTTCAACGCTCGGCGCTTCAATACGGATCTCACGGCGTTCCCGACGCTTACGGCGATCAGCGCCCATCTTGAGTTTTTGCCCGCTTTCGCGGCGGCTCGGCCGCAAGCGCAGCCCGATGCGAAATAGGTGAGACACGCTGCGGCTGTGGATGACCGCAAGCAACCGCTCCCTCTAAACGTCATTCGCAGCAACCGACTCGGTTGTTCCCGCGGATGTCATGACCGGAGCCTGAGGAGCGCGGGCGCCCGAGGACGCCCGCGCACCGGATGACTCGGCGCGAGCCTACCCGTACGCCTTCAGCAACTTCTCTGCCGCGGCCAGCAGCACGCAGATCGCGACGCCCTCGGCGGCCTGCGCGACCTCCTCGAGCTCCGGAAAACTCGGCGCAATGCGTATCGTGCGGTCCTGCGGGTCGTTGCCGAGAGGATGTGTGGAACCGGCCGGGGTCAGCTCCACGCCTGCGGCTTTTGCGAGCTTCACAACGTCTTTGGCGCATCCCTCGAGAACGTCCAATGTGATGAAATACCCGCCCTTCGGCATAGTCCAGCGCGCGACGTTGCTCGCTGCAAGTTGCGCTTCGAAGATCTCGAGCACTTTGTTGAACTTGGGCGCCAGAATCTCGCGATGGCGGTCCATCAAGTCTGCGACGCCTTGCGTGTTCTTCAACAACCGAACGTGCCGCAGCTGGTTCACCTTGTCGCCGCCGATCGTGCGCTTATCCATTCGCTTAAGGAACCACGCGACGTTCTCTTTTGAGCCTGCGAACACGCCAACGCCCGCGCCCGCGAATGTAATTTTCGACGTGGAGCCGAATATGAAGGCGCGATTCGGATGGCCGTTCCGTGAGCAGGCCTCATCGATGTTGGCGATCTCGATCCGCTCAGATGTCAGGTGATGCACCGCGTAGGCGTTGTCCCAAAAAATGCGAAAGTCCCGGGCGGCGGTATGCATCCTCGCGAGTCGCTCGATTTTTTCCTGGGAGTAGACTGCACCGGAGGGATTGCTGTACTTCGGCACACACCAGATCCCCTTTATCTGGGGATCCTCGGCCACGAGCCGTTCGACCACATCCATCTGCGGGCCGTCGTGCGCGAGCGGCACGGGAATCATCTCGATTCCCATTTCCTCGCAAATGAAAAAGTGGCGGTCGTAGCCCGGCACGGGGCATAAGAACGCTACGCGCGATTCCTTCGACCAGGGCCGCTCGCTGTCGCATGCGCCCTTGAGCAGGCAATACACGACCGCGTCGTGCATGAGCGAGAGGCTGGCGTTTTCGCCGATGACGACGCGATCAGGGGAGACTCCGAAGACCGGCGCCAGCAACGCGCGCAATTCACGCAGGCCCTGAAGCTCGCCGTAATTGCGGCAATCGACGTTGTCGGACATGTAATCACCCGACCCCGGCAGACCCAGCAATTCGTTGCTGAGGTCCAGTTGCCGCGCAGAAGGTTTGCCGCGCGTCAGATTGAGCTTGAGTCCACGTTTCGCGAATGCGTCGTATCGGGCGCGGAGTTGGCCGTGAAAGGCGCGCAGGTGATCCGCCTGCAGTCGGCTCAGGTCAGGCATGCAATCCTCAGATTGGATACGGGGGCGGGAGGCGCCATCTTAGCGATCTGGCGGTCAGCGGTCGACGCTGGCGCGATGATGTGAGCAGTTATGGACCAGAGGATGGACATGCTTTACCGCCTGCTTGCCGATGTAATCCTCGGCGTGCACTTGGCT
>DATAFY010000053.1:0-4292 GCA_036257205.1 Steroidobacter sp.
CAGATTCTACAGCGCTTCCATGCCTTCCGCGGGCAGGTAGGGCTCGACGGCAGTTGGCCTCAAAACGGTCCCCTGAGACGGCACCATCTGGCCTGATATGTGGCCGGAAGAGTACTCGTTGGAATATTTTGGCGCCCGAAAATGGCCGGATGGTTGGCCGTATGAAACGATGTTTCTCGCATCGCATGTATCACCGAGCTAGCGAATCAACCGCCGCTGCTTTGACGGTGACGAGGACCGGGCCACAGTGGCCAGCTGCGCGGCGCCCGGGAACCTCGCCGCACTAGCAATCGCCGGTGCGATGAGCACGTCGAGCGTTGAGCGCGCCAGCGAGCATCGCTCTGCGCTGTCTCAACTGAGGTTGGCGCGGCCGCTTTCGCCAAAGCGGACCGTGTTCGGCCCAGCGCCCGGTTCGCCACTACTTCACCTTCGGAATCTCAACCTTCGGCAACTCAAGCGTGCCGCTCCAATTCATGCGTGGATCCGACTGCTCTCGTTCGATCGAAAGAGTGCCGGACAAGAAATACGTCGAATCATCTTGTGGAATGACCCACGCCTTACGAGCGCCAAGATCGACAATCACCTTGTCCGTGGCAGGACGATACCCAAGGCCGGGAAAGCTGATCTGAAACCTCACGCTGCCCGCATACGGCAGCGCAATGGCCTCCCATGACGGGGACATTCCGTCGTACGGGCCATTTGCCAAGGCCAACTCCTTGCCATCTGAGTCGGTGACCTGTAGCGAAAGCTTGTCAGGGCTGAATCGAATGTTCTTCTGCCCCACCAGTTCATCGACGTTCTCGAACTCAATGAGAACGCGGCAAAACGGCGAGTCCATGTTCTGAGATTGCAGCACCAACAAGCGAGCACGAAGGCCCTTGACTGGCCTTGACCAACCGGCGTCATCGCCGAATGCCAAGGCTGTCCAGGCCAACAATGACAGCAAGACCAGCAGGCGCTTAATGACCGCCTCGTTCGGGAAGATGCCGACGACGTTGGTGCGCCGCTTGATCTCGTGCATTGAGCCTCTCCAGCGGATTGGTAACCGGCATGATATTGCCCGGTGCCCTGTCGTTCCTGCCGTTGTGAGCGGCGTAAGGTGCGACCTTCCGGGACAGGGCATCGGGGAGCACGTCAAGCGTGGGCAGGCCGATTCATACGATGGGCCGAGAGCTCGGGTTAGTAGCTGGCCGCCCCTGCTCGGTTGCGCTGCGAGCGCGGATCCGTCGTTGTCGTGCAGCCCATGAGCTCCCCGCGTCGAGACCTTCACCCACACGCGAAGGAGTCTCGCCATGAGAGTCATCGGACTTGATGTCTCGCGCACGGTCGCCGAGATTGCGTACCTGGAAGGCGGCCAGATCCGCGCCGGCGCGCGCATCGAGCTCACGCACACTGCGCTCGAGCGCTTTGCCAGCGCTCTACGCACGACGGATCTGGCGCGCTGTTTTCTATCCGCGTCGCCCAGGGCGCCAATCGCGATTCAGACGATTGAGATCGAATCCCTCGAATCGAACAGCCGCCAACCTATCGCAGCATATCGGCGTGCTCCTCGTTCGATGCGTCGGCGAGGCAATCGAGCAGGTGCTCATATCCATGCGACATTCCATGCGAACCACCGACGTCCTCCGGCAGGCACGCGTTCTAGCCTGCCACGCATAGAGGTGTACGCAATTCGCGAAGCCTCGAGGCGGCGCCAGCTCGCTGGATTTGTCGCGATCTTGAGCGCAGCTTGGGGCGCCACTCATGCTGCACTCGTCCCGCCAACGAAGAAAAAGTGTCTTTCAAAGGCTGAAAAGTGCGGTTTTTCCGCCTTGAAAGGCCGGTCTTACTCGACGCATTGCCGTCGCGCATGTATGCTTTTCAGGATCGAAAACCCTCACCTTTATGCTTTGAAAGACATGCCAAGGCCAAACACCGCGTCTTCTGCACCGCCCTTCGAGGTCGAAGCAGCCCTCAAGCATTTGGGGACCAATCTGCGCACGGCCCGACTCGCCCGCAATCTCTCGATTGAGGTTGCCGCCGCCAAAATCGGCGTGGGGTATCGCGCGGTTGCGACCGCGGAAACCGGCAAGCCAGGAACCGCCATTGGGGTCTATATCGGACTCATGTGGGCGTATGGCTTGCTGCCTCAGCTCAACGAACTCGCTGATCCCGCGCGCGACGAAGTCGTGCAGCGCGCGGCGCGAGCGCGTGAGCGTGCCTACCCGACCGGCAAGGGCGCGCTAGATAATGACTTCTGAAGCCTTCGTCTACATCATGCTGCCCGGCCAGACGACGTTCGTCACCGCCGGGCGTTTCGTGCTGACGGAAGATCGCCACGGTGCCCCGCTCGGTCGCTTCGTGTACGGTCGAAGCTATCTCGCACGCACAGATTCAGTTGCGTTGGATCCGATCGAGCTGCCGCTCTCCGAACTAACGTACGAGACTCACCGGCTGAAAGGAATGTTCGGAGCACTACGCGATGCGAGTCCCGACTACTGGGGTCGACGCGTAATTGAAAAACATGCGGGGCTCGCTCAGCTCGGCGAGATCCACTACCTGCTGCATTCTCCGGACGATCGTGCCGGTGCATTGAGTTTCGGTCGCGCAGCCACACCTCCGGCGCCGGCACGCGCGTACAACCAGACAGTTGATCTGGCTCGGCTGCAAGCATTGGCCGATCAACTCATCAGTGAAGAGACCTCGACCGAAGCCACGCCGGCTGAATTGGCGCAAGTGCAGGACCTTCTGCTACTGGGCACATCAATGGGCGGCGCGCGCCCGAAGGTCGTCATCGAGGATGAAAGTCAGTTGTGGATCGCGAAGTTCAACCGCAACGACGATCCCTGGAATCACGCGCGCGTCGAACACGCGATGTTGGTGCTCGCACGCGAATGCGGGCTCACGACCGCGGAATCCCGAATAACGAACGTCGCTGGCCGCGATGTTCTGCTGGTCAAGCGCTTCGATCGCGAGCCGCACGCGGAGGGCTATCGTCGCGCCCGCATGCTGAGCGCCCTCACTTTGCTTCGCACTGGAGACTCTCATCAGGATCGCGAGCGCTGGTCCTATGTGCTTCTGGTCGAGGAACTGCGACGCGTGAGCAGCGATCCCAGGGCCGATGCTCACGAGCTCTTCAGGCGAATGGTGTTCAATGCGCTCATCTCGAACTCGGACGATCATCCCCGCAATCATGCTGTGATCGCGCCTGGATCCGAATGGCGACTCTCACCAGCCTACGACCTCGTTCCGTTTCCAGCCGTGAGCCTCGAACGTCGTGATCTCGCGCTGATAGTCGGTGACTTCGGCCGTTATGCGAATGTCAACAACCTCCTCTCACAGTGCGCGCGCTTTCTGCTCACGCGCGACAAAGCCTCCCAGATCATCAATGCGGTGGAGGATCAGGTCCGCGCACGTTGGTATGCGGTCGCGCGAGGCGTCGGAGTTACGGAGCGAGACTGTGCGACCATCGCTCGCGCGTTTGCGTATGACGGGTTTCGGTTGGAGACGCGGTAAAAGCCGACCATTCCAGATTGCATCGCCCGTGACAACAATACGGCATTTCGCGACTTCGCAAGCGCATCTCGCGAGTCGGCCAGCACCATGCGCGCTCGTTTCTCACGCCACCTCGGCCACCGTCGAGCGCCATTCAGCCCTCTGTCTGCTGCCCGTCAGCCTCTTCGACTCGGTGAACGGGTACGAGGCGACTTTCACGGCGACTGAAACTACAAAATTCAACCGATGGACACGTAATGTATGCGCGAGCCCTATGCACCCAGCCACTGGCGACAATACGCTTGGCGAGCGCTCTAGAAATCCATGTGCTCGAGATTGCCCACAGCGTCGTACTTGAGCTCGTGGAGTTGGTCATCGGTGGCGCGGTAGATGATGCGCACGAGGCCATCGCCCACATAGCCCACGGGGTCGCTCGCAGCTGGCAGGGTGCCGAGCGTGGTGGACAAGTTGCGGGCGTTCCAGTGGCCTTCCCAGAAGGTAAGCTCGTACAACTGGCCGTAATCGTTCCGGTAAACAACGCGCGGGGCGTAAGCGGCGAAGAAGCCGTGGGGATTGCCCGCCGACAGCGGGCCTCCCGATTCCGACGTGATGTTGCGGCCCAGCCAGTCGCCACCGCTCAGGTAGAGTTCGTAGAGCTGGCCGCTCCCGTCGCGGAACACCACGTGTGGCATCCCCTGCGCGTCCGCAAATGCCATCGGCGTGCCGGCTACAATCGGAGTGTCCGTGCGCCGCGTGAGGTCGTCGCTATGGACCCAATTCCCATTCCAGCGCACGAGTTCGTGCACATGGCCGTCGAC
>DATAFY010000055.1:0-7420 GCA_036257205.1 Steroidobacter sp.
TGAGCGTGAGCAGCAGGTTGATGAAAACGACCTGTGCAAACTGCGGCCCCGTGACGACCCAGGGGTACGCGCCGAGCAGCCAAAGCGCGGCCGTTGCGGCGATCTGAACGATCAGGAGCGCGACGATGGACGCCGTGTCGATCTTGCCGATCGGCGGTAATGCGCGCCGTAGTGGCAGGACCAGTGGGTTCGTGAGCCGAATGACGGCCTGCGATAGTTGATTGCGTGAATCGGCTCTCGCCAGCGGCAGCACGACGCGCAGCAGGAAGACTGTGACAAGCAGCACCTGCAACAAGGTGCGGACGATAAAAATGATGGCTTCCATGGAAGTGCTGTGGGCTGGACCGTCCTCGCTCGGAGCAACGGAGCCGTCGTTATCGGTTTCTGCTCCGTTGACGCGCAGTCTACCAACTACGGAGTGCGGCCGAACTCTTCTGCGAGTTCGGCCGAGCGCCGAGCCGCCGCGAATACGGCTTGTCTGAAAAGGGCCCGCACGTCGTGCGCTTCCAGGTGTTTCAGGGCCGCCTCGGTCGTGCCTCCCTTAGATGTGACCTGTTCGCGTAATGTCGCGGGCGACTCTCCTGCCGCGCGCGCCATGCATCCGGAGCCGAATGCGGTCTCGACCGCGAGCGTCCTGCTCACTTCAGGGCTCAGGCCGAGCTGTACGCCCGCCTGTTCCAGCATCTCAATGAGCAGGAAGAAATACGCGGGTCCGCTTCCGGATAGCGCCGTCACCGCGTCCATGTCGCTTTCGCGGTTCAGCCAAACAGTTTCCCCGACGGGGCCGAGAATTTCCTCAGCCGTCCGCCGCCCGTCCGCGTCGACGTCGGCGCTCGCGAACAGCCCGGTCACGCCGCAGCCCTGCAGGGCCGGGCGATTGGGCATGCAACGCACGACTGGGCCGCCGCCAGTCCAGCGCCGGATGTCGCTGGCGCGGATGCCCGCTGCGATCGAAATCAGCAAACGCGGGCGCACCTCCAGCGCTGGGCGCAGTTGCATCGCAACCGTGCGCAACTCCTGCGGCTTAACGGCGAGTATGACGACGTCCGCCGGCCCCGCCGCAGCGAGGTTGTCGTGCGTGGTGCGTACGCCGTACTCCTTCCTGAGCGACTCGAGTTGCGCTGCGACAGGATCCGCAACGCAGATCCGCTCGCCCGGCGCGCCGCGCGCAATGAGGCCTCCGATGAGGCTGCGGGCCATGTGTCCGCCGCCGATGAAGCACAGGTTCAGGTTCATTGCTGCGTGCGTTCTCCAAATATGGCCGTGCCGATTCTCACCCATGTCGCGCCCGCGGCGACGGCGGCTTCGAGATCTGCCGACATGCCCATGGACAGCGTGTCGAGCTGCAATCCCTGCGCAATCAGCTCGCCCTGAAGCGCCGCGAGCTGTGCGAAGAAGGCGTGCTGTTCTTCAAACGAGGTGCGAGGCGGCGGAATGCACATGAGTCCGCGCAGCTTCAGTCGGGGCAAGTCGCGAACGCAGCGCGCCAGCGCGCCCGCTTCCTGCGGACGAACGCCGCCCTTGCCAGGCTCATCTTCGAACCGCACCTGGATGCATATATTAAGCGCGGGCGCGTAGTGAGGCCGCTGATCGCTGAGCCGAACGGCGATGCGCTCGCGATCCACCGTGTGCACCCACTGAAATCGCTCGGCGACGGCGCGCGTTTTGTTCGCCTGAACCTGGCCAATGAAGTGCCACGTGAGCCGCAGGTCTTCGAGCGCGGAGATCTTGCTCAGAGCTTCCTGCAGATAGTTCTCGCCGAAGTCCCGCTGGCCGTGTTCAGCGAGCGCCCGGATGCGCTCCGCCGGTTGCGTCTTGCTGACGGCCATCAGGCCGATCGACTCGGGCGCGCGACCCCAGCGTGTTGCCGCAGATGCGATGCGCGTCCGAGTTTGTTCCAAGTTTTCCCGTAGATTGCCCACGAGCGTTTCTGACCCTGCGCCTGCCGAAAAGTGCGGACTAGTTAACATATTGGGCTCGATGGCGCTCCGCTATACTCATCGCCGCCATTGGCGTCGTCCGCTGCCGTAGGGACGCTCCAGGAAACAAAATTCATGCCCGTCGACATCGCGCAGCTGCTCGCTTTCGCCGTCAAGAACAACGCTTCGGACTTGCATCTCTCCGCGGGCGTGGCGCCTATGATTCGCGTCGACGGCGATATGAAACGCATCAACATGCCGCCGCTTACGCACAAGGAAGTGCACAGCATGGTGTACGACATCATGAATGACAAGCAACGGAAGGCTTACGAAGAATTCTACGAGACCGATTTCTCCTTCGAGATTCCCAAGCTCGCGCGCTTTCGCGTCAACGCCTTCAACCAAAGCCGCGGAGCCGCGGCGGTGTTCAGAACGATTCCGTCGCTGATCATGTCGCTCGATGATCTGAACGCGCCGAAAATCTTCAAAGATCTCGCGATGCAGCCGCGCGGGCTCGTGCTCGTCACCGGGCCTACCGGCTCGGGCAAATCGACCACGCTTGCGGCGATGGTCAACTATGTCAACGACAACAAGCCCGACCACATCATCACTATCGAAGATCCGATCGAGTTCGTGCACGAAAGCAAGCGCTCGCTCGTGAACCAGCGCGAAGTGCATCGAGACACATTGGGCTTCAGCGAGGCGTTGCGCTCCGCGCTGCGCGAAGATCCCGACGTGGTGCTGGTCGGCGAAATGCGCGATCTCGAGACCATTCGCCTGGCGCTGACCGCTGCTGAAACCGGCCACTTGGTGTTCGGCACGCTGCACACGAGCTCAGCCGCAAAAACAATCGACCGCATCGTCGATGTGTTTCCGGCGGCGGAAAAAGAAATGGTCAGAACGATGTTGTCCGAATCGCTGCGCGCGGCGATCTCGCAGTCGCTGCTTAAGCGCATCGGCGGCGGGCGCATCGCTGCGCACGAGATCATGATCGGCACCCCCGCGATCCGCAATTTGATCCGTGAAGGCAAGATTGCGCAGATGTATTCGGCGATCCAGACCGGGCAGAAAGACGGCATGCAGACGCTCGATCAGTGCCTGACGGAGCTGTTGCAGAAGGGCCTCATTACGAAGGAGGAGGCGCGCTTCCGCGCGCAGAACAAGGATGCGTTCTAACGCACTTGCAGATTGCGCCTGCGGCCTGCGGCCTGACGGCAGCTGCTAGGCGGAGCCAACCATGGAACGCGAACAAGCTATTAAGCTGATGCAGGATCTGCTCAAGCGCCTGGTGGAGCGCAAGGGCTCGGACCTGTTCATCACCTCCGGGTTTCCGCCGGCTATCAAGATCGACGGCGAAATTCGCCCGCAATCCGAGCGCGTACTGACCCCGGAGCAGGCTGCCGTGCTCGTACGCGCGATCATGAACGACAAGCAGACTCGAGAGTTCGACGCGACCAAAGAGTGCAATTTCGCGATCGCGCCCCTCGGCATCGGCCGCTTCCGCGTGAGCGCGTTCGTGCAGCAGGGTCTGATTGGATGCGTCGTGCGCACCATCAACGCCAAGGTCCCGACGCTCGATGAGATGCAGCTGCCGCCGATTCTGAAGGACATTGTGATGTCCAAGCGCGGTCTGGTGATCATCGTGGGCGGCACCGGGTCAGGCAAATCGACGAGCCTCGCTGCGATGCTCAACTATCGCAACGAGAAGACGCGCGGGCACATCATCACGATCGAAGACCCCGTCGAGTACGTGCACAACCACAAAGGCTGCGTCGTCACGCATCGTGAGGTGGGCGTGGACACGGAAAGCTGGCACATGGCGCTCAAGAACACCCTGCGCCAGGCGCCCGACGTCATTCTCATCGGCGAAATCCGCGACCGGGACACGATGGAATACGGGATTCAGTTCGCCGAAACCGGTCACCTGGTGCTCGCCACCCTGCACGCAAACAGCGCCAATCAGGCGCTCGATCGCATCATCAACTTCTTCCCCGAAGAACGGCGCGAACAGCTGTTGATGGATCTATCGCTGAACATCCGCTCCTTGATATCCCAGCGGCTCATCCCGCGTGAGTCGGGGGCCGGCCGCATGGCGGCCATGGAAATCATGCTGCATTCGCCCCTAATCGCCGACCTCATCTTCAAGGGCGATGTGGCAGCGATCAAGGAAGTCATGGCCAAGTCGAACCGCCTTGGCATGAAGACGTTCGATCAGTCGCTCTACGAGCTATACGAGGCGGGCATCATTTCGTATGAAGAAGCGCTGCGCAACGCGGACTCCAAGAACGAGGTGCGCCTGCGCATCAAGCTCGAGAGCAAGCGCGAAATGAAGGTTTCGGACGACGGCGCCAGCTCCCTGCGAATCATGGAAGAGGAAGCGGCGGGCGCGAAAGGGCGATAGCGCCGGCGACGTCGCCCGCGCGATCGGCCCGGCCCTCGCGAACATCCAGCACTCATCACTCACGAGTCACGATTTGCTGCTATGGCCTCAGATGGCGAAACAGGCGAGAACGAAGTAGGCGGCGGGGAAGAGCGGCAGGTCGTTCTCAACACCAAACCCCTTTTCAAGCTGATGGTGGAGAAGCGGGCTTCCGACCTGTTTTTCACGTCATACGCCCCGATCAAGATCAAGATCGAGGGTCAGATCTTTCCCGTCAACAAGCAGATTCTGACGCCTGAGGTGGTGCGTCAGGCGGCTTACGGGCTCATGACGCAGGAGCAGATCGAAGCGTTCAACGACGAACTTGAAATCGATTTCGCCGTCTCCGAGCTCGGTCTGGGCCGCTTCCGCGTGAACGTGTTCCATCAGCGCGGCAATCCGGCGATGGTGCTGCGTTACATCACCGCCGATATGCCGCGCCTGGACGACCTCGGTTTGCCCGAAATCCTGAAGGATCTGGTGATGCTCAGGCGCGGGCTGCTGCTCATGGTCGGCGCGACGGGCTCGGGCAAGTCCACGACGCTGGCGTCGATGATCAACTATCGCAATGAGAACGCCTCGGACCACATCATCACGATCGAGGACCCGATCGAGTTCCTGCACTCCAACAAGAAGTCTATCGTCAATCAGCGCGAAGTGGGCCTCGACACCAAGTCGTATTCACGGGCCCTGAGGAGCGCGATGCGGGCGGCGCCGGATCTGCTGCTGATCGGCGAAATTCGCGATCGCGAGACGATGGAATCCGCTGTCACGCTCGCCGGCACGGGCCACCTCGTGCTCGCAACGCTTCACGCCAACAACGCCGCGGAGACGCTCGACCGCATCATCAATATGTTCCCGCGAGACCAGCAAACGCAGATATTCCTGGATCTATCTCAGTATCTGCGCGCCATCATCGCGCAACGCCTCGTACCCGGAAAGAACAAGCGGCGCGTGGCGGCGGTGGAGTTGCTGATCAACACGCCGCACGTGCAAGAGCTGATCAAGAAGGGCGACGTGATCGGAGCCAAGGAAGCGCTGCGTACGAGCAGCGAGAAAGGCATGCAGCACTTCGACACGGCGCTTTACGAGCTCTACCGCGCCGGCCGAATTACGGTAGAGGACGCGCTGAGCTACGCCGACTCCCGCACGAATCTGGAAGCTAAGATCAACTTCGGCTGAGCAGAGATTTTCGCCTGCGGGCCGCCGCCTCGTTACGACTTGAACACCGTCTCGGCGTCGAATACAGGGCCATCTACGCATACGCGTCTCATGGCTGGACCGGCTGGCGTCTCGATCTGAACGGCGCAACCGGCGCAGCCGCCGACGCCGCACGCCATGAATTCCTCTAACGAGACCTGGCAGGGGATGTTGAAGCGCCGTGCGACGGCGGCTGCGGCTTTCAGCATCGGCGTCGGTCCGCATGCGAACATCTCGACTTGGGCAAGCGCCTGGGCATTGAGCGAACCCAGCCACACGGCCGCGAGATCCGTAACGTAGCCCTCGTAGCAGCCGGGGTAGCCCTGCAGACTCGAAAGTCGACTCGGGACGCCCCACTCATCGAGCATGGGCATGCATGCGATTACGCCTTCGGGCAGGCCGGGCGCGAGAATCGTCGATGGCCGCGTGCGAAACGGGAAAGGGATCTCCGAGCCCATGAGCACAAACGGCCGCCAGTTCGCGTCCGTGCGCCCTCGCAGCGACTCGGCGAGGAAGATCATGGGCGGGATGCCGACGCCGCCGCCTACCAGCAATGCGAGCGATCGCTCCGGATGGGGAACAAAGCCTTTGCCGATCGGACCCAGCGTGCTGATGCGGTCGCCTGGCTTTTTTTGCGACAGGCTCTCGAGCCCCGGCCCCACGACTTTATAAAGCACCTCGACGCGTCCGCTGTCAGGATGCGCACGCATGATCGAGAGCGGTCTGCGCATGGGCAGCAGTTCGTCGCACGTCAGGTGGATGAATGAGCCCGGCGTAGCCGCGTACGCGCATTTCGGGGCGTGCAGTTTCAGTATGAACTGACGGCCTTCGAAACCTTCCTGCGCGAGGATTTCGGCGTCTTCCAGGAATATCGTGGCGCGGTGGGGGCGTGTGACGGTGGACATCTCGTTCAGATCATACGTGCGCCGCTGGGCGGTCAGGAGATCGGGCCGACGCTGAAGTAAATGCGGGCGAGTCTTTCAACCGTTCTGAATCCCGGCTCGCCGCCGTTGCCGACTCTCGCGCTTCATTGAAAGTGTCGACGCGCCTGTACGTTGCGTACGATGGTCGCAAGGACCGCCATGCGCACGGCGACCCCGTTGGCCACCTGCCGCTGAATTACGGACTGCGGCCCGTCGGCGACGTCGCTCGCGATCTCCACATCGCGGTTCATGGGTCCGGGATGCATCACGATCGCGTCCGGCTTCGCCTTCCGCAGCCGCTCGCGAGTAACCCCAAAGGCGTGGTGATACGTGGTCTCATCCGGAATCTGCGCGCCGCTCATTCGTTCGCGCTGGATGCGCAGCGTCATGATCACGTCGACTCCACGTATCGCGTCGTCGATATCGCAGTAGCGCTCGGCGCCTGCGAATTCGGAGGCAGCAGGCATCAGGTCCTGCGGCGCAGCGATGCGCAGGCGCGCCCCCAACGTCGTGAACGCCTGCCAGGCCGAGCGCGCGACCCGTGAGTGTGCGATGTCGCCTGCGATCAGGATCTCGAGCCCCTCAACGCATCCTTTGACCTGTCGCACGGTGAGCGCGTCGAGCAGTCCCTGTGTGGGGTGCGACAGGTGCGCTTCGCCCGCGTTGAGAATGCAGACGTGCGGAGCGACGAACCCTGCGACGCATGCGGGCAGACCGGGTTCGGAGTCGCGCATCACGAGGATGTCTGCATGCATCGCCTGCAGGGTGTAGATCGTGTCGAGCACGGTCTCTCCCTTGACCCGTGAGGACGACTGCATGTCGAGATTGACCACGTCGGCGCCGAGCCGCTGTGCGGCCAGCTCGAATGAGACGCGAGTGCGCGTGCTCGGCTCAAAAAAGAGGTTGGCTACGGTGCGGCCGGCGAGGCTCTGGTCTCGAGCCGGCAGGTCGCCCGGCTC
>DATAFY010000095.1:0-2816 GCA_036257205.1 Steroidobacter sp.
GAGCGAGCGGCAATCCCAGCAGCGTGTAGAACAGCGCGAACGCGAACCCCTGTATCAGTCCGAGCTGCGCATCCGTGATCTTGAGGTCGACTTTAATCGCCTGACCCAGCGTGGCGATGATCGTGCGATCGATGAAGTTGAACGTGTAGACCAGCAGCAGCAGGCCCAGGATGGTATGCGTGTAGCCTCGCGAGAAGGGCCGCGCGAGCGTCAACGCCGATTGAGCCGGACTCTTAAACCTGCGCTGCATCGCGATTCGGCGCTGGAGTTCGACACTCAATCGACGGGATCGTTGGCGCGAACGTTTGCAGCAAGACGAGCCTACTCCTGTTCGTATTCCTTAGTGGCGCATGAACGTTCCTTTCGAACTCCGCAGCGCGAGAAGCTCGTGCGCCGCAGCAGCAGCTCGGCGCCAGCGAGCTGCCGGGCACAAGCCGCGTTCCCATCTGGTCCGGTTTTTTTTCTGCATCTTGCCGCGGCGCGAAAGCCGAAATACAACCCGCGGCGGACTCTTTTGTGACAAGCGCCCTTTCTGCGACATACTCTCTGAGCGCTACGGTAACGTATGAACACACGGCTTCATCGTGGAGAGTTGAGGCATCTGATTCAGCGCGCTGTTATGGCGCATCGGACGCGCGCATGGAAGTTCCGCTGCTCCAACCGTTTGGAGAACCATCACCGCGCCATCGAGGCGATGTGGCTCATGTGGCGGCCTAGATGAGCGCGCGGAGTGATTGTACGGAGTTCGGCCCTTTTCGGCTCTTCCCCGCCGAACGCCAGCTGCTGAAGGGCGAAACTCCCGTGCAGATCGGCAGCCGCGAGTTCGACATCCTCCTCGCGCTCGTCGAGCGCGCCGGAGAAGTCGTCACCAAGCGAGAGCTATTTGCGCGGGTTTGGCCGGATGTAGTTGTCGAAGAGAGCAGCCTTCGTGTCCATGTCGCCGGACTTCGCAAGGTACTTGCCGATGGGCACGATCAAGCGCGTTACATCGTCAACGTCCCGGGCCGAGGCTACTCCTTCGTGGCCTCCCTTAGTGGGGCCGTAGCGCCGGCGTCGCATGCTTGGGCTGGCGCCCCGCCCCAACGTTCGACGCGCATTATCGGGCGCGACAACGACATCAGCGCCATCGCTGCACTTATCGCCGAGCATCGGTTCGTCACCATTCATGGCCCCGGCGGCGTTGGCAAGACGACGCTGGGCCTGGCCATCGCAAGTGCGCATGCGCACGCGTTTGCAGACGGCGTCTGCTTCGTGGACCTCAGCCTGAACATTGGCGTTCACTCTGTCGCGGATGCACTGGCCTCCGCTCTCGAGCTCATCGCCAGAGCCAGAGACCCCACTGCCGCCATTGTCGATTTCATCCGTGCCCGCGAGATGCTGCTGGTGCTCGACAGTTGCGAGACCACCATCGGCGACGCCGCGGCCCTGGCCGAAAGCATCATCCACGAGGCGCCGGGCGTCGCCGTCCTGGCGACCAGCCGCGAACCATTGAGGGCGCAAAGCGAGCATGTCTACCCACTCGAACCATTGAGCTTCCCGCCCGAGGGCGTGATCGCTACGGCATCCGACTTGCTGGTCTTTTCCGCCGCACAACTCTTCTGCGAACGCGCCGTCGCGGGCGGATATCGCGCCGAACTCAAAGATGCGGACGCCGTCATCGTCGGAGATATCTGCCGCAGGGTCGACGGCAACGCGCTCGCGCTCGAGCTGGCTGCGAGCCGCATCAGCACGTACGGCCTACGCCAGACGGCTGACCTGCTCGATAGCCACATGAAGCTCACGTGGCGGGGCCGGCGCACCGCGCCTCCGCGGCATCAGACGCTCACCGCCATGCTCGATTGGAGCTATGCCCTCATTGACGAGCGCGAGCGCGATGTTTTGCGACAATTGTCTGTGTTCGTCGGCGGCTTCGGCCTGGACGAAGCTCGTGGAGTGGCGGGCGAGAGTGATGAAGTCATTGAAGCACTGGAACAGCTCGTCCTGAAGTCGTTGGTCGCGGTCGATACGAGCGGACAGAAGCCGCGCTATCGCCTGCTCGATACGACGCGGGCGTATGCCAGCGTAAAACTGCGCGAGACTGGCATGGTCGGAGAGGTCCGTCGTCGTCATGCACGTTACTATCTCGATTGGCTGACGCGCTCGACCGATGTCGCCGCTGCTCCGGTGGAGCACACCGCCAACATCCGCGCAGCCCTCGAGTGGGCCTTCTCAAACGAAGGCGACGCCGAGATCGGATTGGGGTTGGCCACTTATGCCTGCGAGCTTTTCCTGCGACTCGGCATGCTGACCGAGAGCCGCCGCTGGTCCGAGCGAGGTCTGGAAAGTCTGTCGCCCGAGCGCGGCGGCTCACTCCAGGAGATGGCCCTTCAAGCCGCCATCGGGCACGCGACGATGATCACGGCAGGCAGTACGGGCGCCGCGCGCGAGGCGCTGGAACGTGCGCTTCGAATCGCGGAAGAACTAGGCGATCCTTTGCACCAGTTTCGCCTGCTGAACAGCATGCATTCTTACCACCGCCGCATCGGCGCAGTCGACGAATTGCTTCCGATTGCGGAACACGCCGCGAGAATTGCCCCGCGGCTCGGCGGCATCGCACCGATCGTCGCGGCCCAGGGGATGCTGGGCCTGGCCCATCACCTGAAGGGCAATCTCACGGCGCCGCATCGCTATCTGACCGCAGTCCGCGACGCACAGCTTGGCGCCAGCGCGGTAACCAATTTCTACGGCTTCCATCGCGCCGCCGAAGTGCTGATTGCGCGTACGCTCTGGCTCCTGGGATACCCTGACCAGGCTGCTCAAGCCGAGCGCGACGCGAA
>DATAFY010000098.1:0-4330 GCA_036257205.1 Steroidobacter sp.
CCGACGAGGGAGGCGGCCGCTTTCCGAACAGCACCGTCGCAAGCAGCGGCCGCGCTCAACCGAAATGCAACGCTGTTCACAGCCGATCGCGTGCGATGTTTACTTCCGGCAGACCAGAGGCAGTCGACCGACTGGTCCGGCCCAGTCCGCCTCAGGCTCCCATGTAGTACATCGCGATTACGGCGGCGCATGTGAGAAAGACCCAGGCCTCGAATACCCACCTAAGGGTCGCAGGCGCCTGGCGCAGCTCCATGAAGTCCAATCCGACGAATCTCACCTTGAGAAAAGCGATTGCGAGCACGACCGAGCCGGAAAGCCGGGGGTACTCGATGGGAGAGTGACCCAATAGCCAGGACAGCCCGGTCGCCAGCATGAGGGCGGTCCAGACGACGATCAGACGTGAGCGTGACGCATACACGGCGCTATCTCGCGAGATAAAGCAATGCGAACAGCACGAGCCATAGCAGATCGACCATGTGCCAGAACACGCCGCAGCTTTCAATGGCCGCCGAGCGCGCCTCGCTCCAGCCTGGACGACGCAGCAGCCAAAGCAGATGGCCCAGCAGACCCATGCCGATCAGGAAATGCACAAAGTGGATGCCCGTCAGCATGAAATAGAACGTGAAGAAATCGTTGTGTAGCGGGCTGAGGCCGCTCGCGACGTGCCGCCACTCCATGATCTTCGAAGCGCCGAACGCGGTCCCCATGAGCATCGCTGCGGCGATCTGTGCGATCGGGCGACGGCCGTGGACGCGACGGGCCTGGTGCACGGCGCTTGCGACCAGCCAGGAGCTGGTCAAGAGGAACACGGTGTTGGCTACGCCCCGCCCCTGACTTAATGCGAGCTGCGAGGCGGCGTACAAGGCGCTCGACTGACTGCGGTAGTACAGAAAGCTCAGAAACAGGAGAGCGAACACCGCCATGTCCCCGCCCACCAGGAGCCACACGCCGCCTTCGCCCGGTACGCGGCGCAGCGCGGGCTCGCTCCGGCCAGCTTCGAGCGCTCGGCTCGCGATGTCCGAGGCGGCCACGCCGTTCATGATGAAGGCGCCGCAGCGGCCACGCCACGTCGGGCGTCAGAGGCGAGCATGTAGAACATAATCATCATCCAGGCCCCGAAAACCACGAGCGGCACCCAGAACCCGAACAATCCGTCCCATGCAAAAGGCCCGGTCTTGAACAGCGCGACCGTCGCGCACGGCAAATAGAAGATCGCGACCCAGAAATTGAAGTAGGCGAGCCAGCGCGGGAATACCGGCTGCGCCTTGTCGTCGCACAAGATTGCGATCCCCAATGCGCCTAGCTGCAGCGACGCCGCGGGCGTCGGCATCAGCAAAAAAAACCAACCGATGTCGTTCATCAACCGGACATCGCTCGCCGACAGCTCCGCGCGAAAGGCGCCGGCGCACCAGACCAAACCAGTGATAAACGGGGGTACGAAGCTCAATGCACCGGTGATCAATTGCGTAGCGGCGAGCGCTGCCGGCCGCCCTCTCATACGCATCATCTGCGCACTGATCGCCGCAATGAAGGGATACGAGAACGCGCAGCCGCACATCAGCAGAATCCCACCAGCACGAATGGCGAGCGAATTCAATTGGTAAAAGGCTTGTATCTCGAGCTCTGAGAGAGACGGCGAAGGCGGCGGAAGGAACCCCGCCGCCCACAGGCCGGACAAGATCATGATCATGGCGATTGGCGCGCACCACGCGCACAGCAGTTGCCCAATGCGCGCCTCCTCGCCTGCCCGACCGACCGATGTCATGATGCTTCTCCTCAGAAAGACCAGACGGACTTGAGTCCTACAACTCTGCCGATCGCGTCCACTTGGCACTGCAGAAGGTTGCTGACGTTCTCGCCAAGCGTGATGTACTCCTCGTCGAAGAGGTTCTCCACGTAGGCCGTGAGACTGTATCCCTTGCTGCTGTTCAGCAAGGTGAATGAGGCGTCCACAACCCCATAGGCGTCCTGATGTCCGATGCGATGGAGAGTGTTGGACATCTCGAAATCATCCCTCCAGTTTGCGCTCAGATGGCCAGCGGCTGCATCGAACCCCAGCAGCCCATTGCCCGGCAGAACGATCGAGTAATCGAGCGCAGCGCTGGCTGTCCACTCCGGCGCCATCGTCAAGTCTTGGCCGGAGAGGTCGATCGTCTGTCCGCTCTGGGCGTCAACGCTTGTGAAGAGATCGTACGCAGCGTCCAGGTAGCCGATGCTCGCTTGGATGGAAAGGTCGCGAGTGAATTTCAAAACGCTTTCCAACTCCACGCCCTGCGTCGTCGCCTGTGCCGCATTGGCGGTCACCTGGATGAAGCTATTGTTCGGGCCCGCGCCGATGATGTCTCGCTGCAGATCCGTGTACTCCACATGGAACGCCGTCGCATTGAGCAGCACGCGCCCATCGAACCACTCGGTCTTGGCGCCTAGCTCATAAGAGGCAGACGTCTCCGGATCGTAGCCCACGGCAGCCTCGGGCGAGCCGGGAAAACCGACGAATCCTCCCACGCGATAACCTTCCGCCCAACGCAAATACACCATCTTGGATGGATCGATCCGATACTGCAGGCCCGCTTCCAGAGACGTGTTGCTGAAGCGCCTTTGCTGAGGAACGCTCAACAGCGGCGGCATGACGTAACCCGGCGTTGGGAACGAATAGCGGTGCTCCGTCTCATCCCAGCTGCGCCGGGCGCCGAGCGAGGCTGTCAGCGACGGCAGCACGTCGTAATCGACGTGGCCGAACACGGCCTTGTTGTGGCGAACGGATTGCTGCCGCTGACCAGAGGGAGCGCCGAAGGCGAGCAAGCCCTGAGTCATCGACGCATCGCTGTACCCGTAATATCCCGCGAGAAGCCAACTCAACCGACCGTCCAAATCAAGTCCGCCGCCTTGCATCGAAGACAGTCTCAACTCCTGAGAATACTGATCGACGGCGACGCCTGAGTCGAACACATGGAGAATCGGCAGCGGACTTTGGTCGAGATCCTGATTGTTTTCCTGCTCGTACGTTCTGTAGCCGGAGATCGAGTTGAGTTCGACGCTGCCGAACGTCCACTTGGCGTTCGCCGTGACGTTGTTCTCGTCCTCCCACGGCTTATCCAGGAAACCGGCGCTTGTCACATGCTTCTTGCCCTCGTGAATGCCGCATACGCCGAAGAACAAGCATCCGAGCGAGCTCGCCTCCGAAACATTTCTGTAGCCCGCCTGGGCCGAGCGGTCCCACAGATAGTCCGCCGTCAGGTACACCTCAAGCAAATCTCCCGTGTAAAGCACCGCCGCGCGAACCACGCCGCGTTCTTCGGCGCCGAGGTCTCCGTTCGGAATCGCGAGGTTGTCGACCCATGCATCGCGCTGGCGATAATTTGCGTAGACCTTCCCGGCGAGCGCTCCATCGACGATCGGGAAGTTGAGCAGCCCCTGAACCTGCCGCAGATCGAAGCTGCCGTATTCGGCTTGCAGTCTGCCGCCGAATTCTCCATTAGGCCTCGAGCGATTCAGCAGGATCGCTCCAGCGCCTGCGTTCTTTCCGAGGAGCGTTCCTTGCGGACCGCGCAAGACTTCCAGTCGCTCCACATCGTAAGTATCCGCCAGACCTCCACTGATGATTGCCTGGTACACGCCGTCGATGTAGACCGGGACGCCCGGCTCCGTAGAGATATCGCTCGTGCGCGTGTTGAAGCCGCGAAGCGCGATCGCGGGAACGCCGGGCGCCGGACCGATATCATTGAGCGTCAAGTTGGGAACGACCGCCGAGATCGCGCTGATGTCGGTCGCCTGTAACGCTTGGACTTGCTCCGCGGAAATCACGGAGACCGCCACCGGCGCGTCTTGGACGGATTCTTCTCTGAGACGAGCGCCGGTGATGACCACTTCTTCGAGCGTTGCATCGTGGGAATTCGTCACCGCGGATTCCAGCTCGGCCGCTTGAGCCGCGCACAGCGTGACCGCTGGCAGCACGCTCACCGACATGGCCGCACCGAACCACCGCGTCAACTTCAGCTTCGACATTGCCACTCCATTTGGATTTCAACGTCCGCAATCCGACAGTTATCGTGGATCGGACCTGTGTTGTTGGAACTCTACGGCTGCATCCATCATCGATCGCCGCCTCGCAGCACATCGACAAGAGCATCAGCCCTTGAGGGCGCGCAATTTATCGAGAGTGCCCGCACAAGTTCAACGCATACAAAATCGGTGCCGTCATAGAGTCGTTGCATTCAGATCAGACGACATGAACGTGAGACGAAGCGTCGTCTCTTCCGCATGAAAGTGTGATAAGCCTGTGGGTGGGAGGCCGTGGAGGAGTCCGCGCGCGCATCCCGCAAGGCGCCGA
>DATAFY010000217.1:0-3533 GCA_036257205.1 Steroidobacter sp.
TGTTCGTTGCGCTCCAGCTCTCGTTTCATCTGTTCGAGCAATGCGGCCAGCAGCTCGGTTTCTCGGTCACTCTTGAGCGCCACGCCGAGTTGCATCGCCTTTAGATGGGTTGAGACGCAGCGAAACCGTCCTCTACTTCCCGATGCAGAAGCTGCCGAAGATCCGTCCGAGCAAGTCGTCTGATGTGAACTCACCCGTGATCTCCGCGAGCGCCTGCTGCGCCTGACGCAACTCTTCAGCCATCAATTCCCCGGCGCGCGTTTGCATGAGCTGGCGCTGCGCCTCGTTCAGGTGCGCAGCGGCGCGCGCGAGTGCGTCGAGGTGTCTGCGGCGCGCGGATATCGTCCCAGCGTCCGCACCGTGAAAACCGATGCACTCCTTCAGGTGCTCTCGCAGCAACTCGATGCCCTCGCCCGTCGCCGCCGACATATAGATCCGGGGCGGAGCCGTCCTTTCGAAGTGCGGTGTCGCATTGAGCGCATCGATCTTGTTGAAGATCAGCGTCGCTGGAATGTCGGCGGGCAGCGGCTCGAGCTCGGCCCGAATGCTCGACTCATCCAGCCGCCGATTTGCATCGATGACGTAAAGGATTCGATCGGCGCGGGTCATTTCGTGACGTGCGCGGCGGATGCCTTCTGTCTCGACTAGATCGGCCTGATCGCGCAGCCCTGCGGTATCGGCGATGTGCAGCGGCATGCCCTCGATGTTGATGCGTTCACGAAGCACATCGCGCGTCGTGCCGGGAATCTCCGTCACGATCGCCGCCTCGTACCCGGCCAGACGGTTCAACAAACTGGATTTCCCAGCGTTGGGCCGTCCGGCGATCACGACCGTCATGCCCTCGCGCAGCAGCGAACCCTGGCGCGCTCTTGAGGTGATCTCGGCGCAAAGTCCGATGCTGGCCGCCATACGGTCATGCAGTGCCTCATCCCCGAGAAAGTCCACGTCTTCCTCAGGAAAATCCAGTGCAGCCTCGACGTACATGCGTGTCTCAATCACCGCCTCCGTCAATGAGTGCACCGCGTCCGAAAATTCACCCTCCAGCGAGCGCAACGCGGCGCGCGCGGCCTCCGTCGAACCGCTCTCAATCAGGTCTGCGATCGCTTCGGCCTGCGTCAGATCGAGTTTGTCGTTCAGAAACGCTCGCTGACTGAACTCTCCTGGATGTGCGAGTCGCGCGCCGAGTTCAACAATCCGTGTGAGCAGCATGTCCATGACCACAGGACCGCCATGGCCGTGCAGTTCGAGCACGTCTTCGCCGGTGAAGGAGGCTGGCCCGGGAAAGTAAAGCGCAAGGCCGCTGTCGAGCATCCGGGCGTGCGCGTCGCGGAAAGTTCGCAAGGCCGCGCGCCGCGGCGGGGGCAGGTCGCCCAAGAGTTCGTGCGCGATCGAGCCCACGAGGGGGCCCGAAATGCGAATCACGCCGATGCCGCCTCGACCTGGCGGCGTCGCGATCGCGGCGATGGTGTCGTTAGACGGTTGTGATGTCAGGGCCATAGCGGCGGACTGAATGCCAACTGTGCGCCGAACCGGTGCGCACGCTCGACCTGCAGTCTACAGCCTGGCTGCCGCAATACCGGGCGGCCGGCTCACGTCTTCTTCTGTTCCGCCGCGACGAGCTTGTTGATGCGCCACTGCTGAGCAATCGAGAGCAGGGTATTGGTCAGCCAGTAAAGCACGAGCCCTGCCGGGAACCAGGCCATGGTGACAGCCATGATCAGCGGCATGAACATGAAGATCTTCGCCTGGATCGGGTCTGTGCTCGGCATCGGCTGCAGTTTGAACTGCGCGAACATCGCGCCCGCCATCAGGACCGGTAAGATGAAATACGGGTCGCGTGCGGAGAGGTCCGTGATCCAGCCGAGGAACGGCGCCTGGCGCATCTCGACGCTCTCGAGCAGCACCCAGTAGAACGCCAGGAAGAATGGAATCTGTATCAGGATCGGCAGGCAGCCCGCGAATGGATTGATCTTCTCGCGCTTGTAGATCTCCATCATCTGCCGCCCGAGCTGCTCGCGGTCATCTTTGTAGCGCTCCTGAATGGCTTTGATGCGCGGCCCAATATTGCGCATCTTCGCCATCGAGCGGCCGCTCGCGGCAGTGAGTTTGTAGAACGCGAGCTTGATCAAGAACGTCACGATGACGATGGCCCAGCCCCAGTTGCCGATGAAGCCGTAGACCTTCTCGAGCAGCCAGAAAAGGGGTTGAGCAATGATGGTGAGTTTGCCGTAGTCAGCGACGCGCTCTAGCTTCGGGCCCGTCGTTTGCAGCTGGTCCTGAAGCTTCGGCCCGACGAACAGCGTCTCCTGAAAAGCGTGCGATCCCGAGGGCGGCACGGACACCAGAGGGCCGCGGTACGAAAGAGTGAAGTCCCGATCCGCATTGACGCCCAGTTCATAGTCGTAGCGCGCGTCCTTCGGTGGTACCGCGGCCGCGACGAAGTGGTGCTGCAAGGCTGCAATCCAGCCGCCGGCGATCCTGTTCTTGTATTTGCTGTCCTCGTCGTCCTCGACGTTGAGCTTGCGATAACCCTTGCCGTCGTAGATCGCGGGCCCGCGATACGCGTAGGTTTCCACCTTGAAATAGGAGCGCTCAACGTGCTCGTAATGACGCACGAGCTGCACATAGGAGGCGGCCTTCCAATCGGATGGCGAGTGGTTCTCGACGGCGTACGTCAGATCGATTCGATAGCTGCCCGGGTAAAACGTATAGGTCTTCGTCACCGTGACGCCGCGACCGTCAGTCCAGGTCAGCGGGACGCTAAGTTTCGTTGCGCCGGGCTGCAGACGGTAGTCGTTCACTGAGCTCGCGAAGCTCGCCAGATGCGTCGGCTCGGGCCCGCCGCCCGCGGCGCGCAGACCGGAGCGCGCGACGAAAAATCCCTGGCCTGATGGAGTGAACAGGCGGACCGGCGTCTCCGGTTCGTTTTTCACTTTGGGATACTTGAGCAGATCCGCTCGAACCAGCTCCCCGCCGCGCGTGCTGATGTCCATCGACAGCACATCGGTCGTCACGTGGATGAGGGGGGCCTCCGGGAGCTGCGGCTTCGAGGGCTCGATCGAGGCCGGTGATTGCCCAGCAGCGGGCCCCGATTCCGTCGGCAATTCCGGAAGGGTTGGGCTCTTCTGTGCTGGAGCGGTTGCTTGCGCAGCCGTGGAGGCAGCGGGCGGCAACGCGGGCGCGTAGTCGCGCTCCCAGGCGACATAGTTGAGCCACAGTACGAGGGCGAGCGCCGCCCAGACGAAAATGCGTTGGTTATCCATGGGACAGCGGTCTCAGGGAACGTGCGGGCGGGACGGGGTCGTAGCCGCCGGGATGCCATGGATGACAGCGTAGAATGCGCCGCACGCTCAGGTACACGCCGCGCACGAGGCCATGGCGTGCAAGCGCTTCCTCGGCATAGGAAGAGCAGCTCGGGAAATAGCGGCAATTCGACCCGAGCAGAGGACTGACGCAGTAGCGGTAGAACCGAATGAGCGATGTCAGGACGACGCGCATTGTTTGACTACGGCGCGCCAATGCTTTTCGAGACT
>DATAFY010000221.1:0-3340 GCA_036257205.1 Steroidobacter sp.
ATAACGTGGCCTACTTCCCCGGAAGCTTCCAGGAGGCGCTGGCTGCCCTGAGACCATGAGAGGAGGCAGCACCGCAAGAGTCTCGGGCATCACCCGCGAAAGGGACCACCGCAAACGCAGCTTGGAAAATCGGCCCGAAGCAGCTAGCTTCCGACAGGAATCTTGTCGTCGGGAGATATTCGTGCGGGTAACGATCGCAACCATTCTCTTGTGCGCCATGGTCACGATCTGCCGCGCCGAACCATCGCTGCCTTCCGGTTACTGGAGCGAGGCGCAGTCGAGCGAGATTCTCGCGAAGGTCGAGACGATCCGTCTCGCTCCGAGTCTTGCGACTCTCACCGAAGCGGATCGCGCGGCGCTGCCGGATCTTTTCGCAGTCGGCGCGCTCATGCAGCGGCTCTACGAGCGTTCGCGGCACGCCGAGGCGCTGGTCGCGTTCGAGCGCCTGACGGCGCTGCATGAGAGCCTTGCCAAGCCGACGAGCACTCGTAATCTGCTCGATTTGTATCGGCTCAACCAGGGGCCGATTGCAACCACGCTCGATAATCGGCGCGAGCCCTTCCTGCCTGTGGCGCCCGAGGTTCCCGGGCGCAACGTATATCCCACCGACGCGTCGCGCGACGAGATCGAACGGTTTCTTGCGGCGCACCCAGAGCGACGCGATGAAGTCCTGTCGGAACGTTCGGTCGTGCGCCGCGCCACGCGCGCCAATCTCAGCGCCGACATTGCTGCGCTCGAACGCTTCGCGCTCATTCGCGAGCTGCATCCGGGAGAGATGGAGCGGTTGCGTGTTCTGGCCGCTCAGGCCAACGGGCAAGGGTTCTATGCCGTTGCGCATCCGATCGCCTATCCAGAGGAAATGTCGCAGGCCTTTGCGCTGTTGATGAAGGCGGCGAGGACGCTGGAGCCGGCCGATCCTGAGTTCGCACGATATCTGCGGAATCGGGCGCGCGATCTGGTGTCGAATGACTACGAGTCCGGCGACGCTTCGTGGGTAACCGGTAGATTCGCACGCCTGAATGCGCAGCTCGGTTCGTATGAGACTTATGACGATGCTTTGTTTGGCGTGAAGTCGTTTCACGGCATGAGCATTCTGCTGCGGGATGAAGCCTCGACGGAGGACCTACGCAAGGCGCTCGGCGGGTTGCAGTCGATCGAAGACGCGTTGCCATACGAACCGCGCAAGCGGGTGCGCGACGACATTCCGGTCGGCGTCTACGCAGTCATCGCGGACTTTGGTCAGGCACGCGGCACAAATACCGCCACGATTCTGCCGAACGACGCCTTGTTCTCGCATCGCTATGGTCGAACAATCCTGCTGCGCGCCAACATCATGAAGAACCCGACTATCTTCGGTGCTGACGAGCGGGTGTGGCGCGCCGCGACAATTGAACAACATGCAGGCGATCTGGCCGCCGAGGGAACTTTTCAGCGCACGCTGTGGCACGAGATCGGTCACTACCTCGGACCGGATCGTGACAGGCAGGGCCGCACGCTTGACGTCGCGCTCGAAGACTATGCCGATGCGATGGAGGAGATGAAATCCGATCTCGTCTCGCTATTCGCCTTGCAGCGTATGGAGCACCCGTCCCTGCGTGCCGTCCAAGCGAGCGGCATCCGACGGACGCTGCAGAACGTGAAGCCGCGAAGCGATCAGCCGTACCAGATGATGCAGCTCGTGCAGTTCAATTGGTTCCTTGACCGCGGATTGTTGCGGGCCGATTCCGCGACGGCGCGTTTGACTGTCGATTACGCTCGCTACGCCGATGCAGTGAACTCACTTCTGAAGGAAGTCCTGCAACTGCAGCACTCGGGCGACAAAGCCGCCGTCGCGACGTTCTTCGGAAATTGGACGACCTGGACACCGCAATTGCATGACAAGCTCGCCGAGCGTATTCGCGCAGCGCAAGGTGCGCGCTTCCGCATCGTCAGATATGGAGCGCTAGGGGAATGACCTCGAGTTCGCCGTGAGCGCAGGCGGATCACCCGCGACGTAGACAAGCCCGAGGTGCGCTCATTTCGGTTCGCTCACATCGAACTCGATCGCCGCGAGTTGCTCGGGGGCCATGCCGAGCCTGCGCAGAAAGGGCAGCCAGCGCGGATCTTCGTGGAGATTGGTGAACAGAGGCTCGGGCACCATCTCGACCAGGCCCGGGTCGTACTGGGCCGCCGCCTTGTACAGCCACTCGAAGGCACGGTCGCGCTCGTTGCGCCACGCCAGCGCATAGGCGATGTTGTAGGGCCAATCAGGGTACTCCTTGATCACCGTCGCGAGAGCCGCGTCGGATTCGGCTTTGCGGTCGAGCGTGTGGTAGACGATCGTAAGCCCGAGCAGGCGCTGGACCTCCTTGGGTTCCTTCTGCGCCTCCTCCAACGCCGCCTGCGGCTCGCCCTTCAGCAGGAACGCCAACCCCATCTGGAAATGCGCGCCGATATACGCGGGGGCCAGACGCAGCGCCGTGCGCAGGCTGGCGATGGCCTGATCCAGGTGCCCGGCGCAGCGATAGTTGCGAGCCAGGTTGACATAGCCGGCGGGGCGGACCGGGTCGCGGGAGTTCGCGTACTCGTTGAGCGCAATCGCGGTCTCGAGGCGGCCGAGGTTCTGGGCGAGGACGGCGGCACTGCCGATGATGCCGGGGTTGGCCGGTTCGAGCGCCAGCGCATGCCCTAAGTGCCGCGCTGCCGCCGCCAGATCCGCATCCAGGTACATCGCCATCCAGCCGAGGAGGTCGTGGACCAGTGCATCGTCCGGATCGATCGCAACCGCCCTGGCTGCCGCCTCGCGCGCAAGACGCAGACCCTCCTCGCGCGGGCGCAGGCCATAGGCGGTCTGCATGACATAGCTGCGAGCCAGCTCATGCCACGCCGCCGCGTAGCCAGCGTCGAGCGCCAGTGCCTGCTGGGACAGCGTGATGGATTGCTCCCAGCCCTCGGCCGTGTGCTGGCGCCGAAGCTCACGTGCCTGCAGGAACAGCGCATAGGCTTTCGGGTTCGCTTCCCGGGCCTTCGGTGCCTGCCGCAGCAGCTTGATCTTGAGTTGCCCGACCACCGCCGCCGCGATCTCGTCCTGCACCTTGAAAACGTCCGTCATCTGTCGGTCGTACGTCTGCGACCACAGGTGCGAGCTGTCGGAAGCGCGGACGAGCTGCGCGGTGATTCGTAACGTGTCACCCGACTTCCGCACGCTGCCTTCAAGTACATTGGCGACATTTAGCCTGCGCGCGATCTCGCTGATATCGACATCCTTCCCCTTGAACGAGAACGAAGACGTGCGTGCGATGACGCGCAGCTCGGGCACCTGCGCAAGGAGATTGAGCAGCTTTTCCGAGATGCCGTCGGC
>DATAFY010000251.1:0-2721 GCA_036257205.1 Steroidobacter sp.
GACCATGGCGTCGATCTTGCCGCCGATTTTCATGCTGGTCGCCGTGTTCCTGCTGAATGTCTCGCTCTCGCGGCTTGTCGCCACAGAGCGTTCGAACATCGGCCTGCTCAAGTCCTTCGGCTACAGCAATGCGGCGATCGCGCTCCACTACAGTAAGTTCGCGATCGCATTCGCTTTGCTCGGCGCGGCGCTCGGCATGTTGGTCGGCCGTTGGCTCGGGCAATACATGGCGCAGATCTACGCTACGGTGTATCGGATCCCTGGATTGCGGTTCGACGCGGAGTTGAGCGTGTATCTCTGGGCCCTCGTCGTCGCGCTTATCGCTGCAGTGCTGGGCGCCGCCAAGGCTGTGTTTCATGCGACACGCCTGCCGCCTGCCGCGGCGCTCGCGCCGCCGGCGCCGGTGAGCTTCGGACGTCTGGGAACAGGCATTGAGCGCGCAGCGCGCAATCTGGACGGCAAGACGCGCATGGTAATTCGACGCATTGTGCGGTTTCCGCGTCGCTCCGCGACCACCGTCGTCGGCATAGCGCTGGCGCTCGCACTGCTCATCACATCGCAGCACTTCCCGATATCGATGAACCATATTGTGGATGTCACCTTCGGGATCGCACAGCGCATGGATGCGACGCTCAGCTTCGCGGAAACGGCCGACGATCGGATCCTAGCCGAGGTGGGCCGGCTGCCGGGGGTCCTTACCGTCGAGCCGGTGCGCGCCGCCGAAGTCATTCTCAGCGCGGGGAGCCGTCAGCGGCGAGAGACAGTCCTGGGCCTGCCGGAAAGCGCTTATCTGTATCGTGTGCTCGACGAGAACATGAACGGCGTGCCGATGCGGGACGACGGCATCATGCTGCCGAACAATCTCGCGCAGAAGCTGGGAACGAAGGTGGGCGATACGGTGCGCATGCAGGCGACGGACGGTCATCGCGCAGTCGCAGATCTCACCGTCACCGCCGTCGTGAAGCCATATCTCGCCGGCGCCGCGTACATGGAGATCGACGCCTTGAGTCGCGCGCTGCGCGAGCCGGGACGCGTGAGTGCAGCCTATGTGCTCATGGACCGCAGCGCGCGGGACCGCCTCAATGCGGAAGTCAAGGAGATCCCGATGATCGCGGGCGTCTCGTTCCTCGACAATGCGTCGGCCTCGATGCGCAAGATGCTGAATGAGGGCTCGGGTTTCTTCGCGTATATGTTCGTCATTTTCTCATCGCTCATGGCGGCCGGCGTTGCGTACTCCGGCGCGCGCGTCACATTCGCCGAGCAGGAGCGGGATCTCGCGACCCTGCGTGTGCTCGGCTTCGGGCGGCGCGAAGTTTCCTATGTATTGCTCGCTGAGATTGGCGCATTGCTGCTGATAGCGCTGCCCGCGGGAGTCGTCCTCGGCGCAATCCTGTCGCGCTGGCTGATGGCTCAGTTCCAGACCGATCTGTTTACCTTCCCGTATGTCACCGACTCGGCGGCCTACGGCCGTTCCGCATTATTCGTGGCCTGCGCCGTGATCGGCGCGGTGCTCGCGGTGCGTCGCGGCGTGGATCGACTCGATATGGTGGGCGTGCTCAAGTCGAGAGAATAGATGGCGAACGACGAACTTCAGCGGCGGTCACGCCGTGTGCGTGCATTCTGGATCGCGGCCGCCGCCGCGGTGGTCATCGCAATCGTCATATCGATGCTGCCCGACCCGCTCGAGGCAGAGATCGCTCGCATCGATCGCGGCGATGTTCGGGTCGAGGCCGTGGACGAAGGCCGCACGCGGATGCACGACGTCTATGTCGTCAGCGCGCCGGTGACGGGCCGTGTACTACGCGTCGAGGTCGAGCCTGGCGATGAAGTCGCCGCCGGGGCCGTGGTTGCGCGTATGTCGCGCGCGGCGGCTGGCTTCCTCGATACGCGCAGCGACTTGCAGGCGAGAGCGGCTGTCGCGGCGGCGGAAGCTCAAGCGCGTTCGGCCGCGGCGAACTTCGCGCTTGCGGAGCGCGAGCATCGCCGCAACACGGAGCTCGTGAAGTCGAACCTGATCTCGAAGGCCGCAGCCGATCAGAGCGAAGCGCGCCTCGACGCTGCGAGCGCCGCGCGCGATGCAGCGCAAGCCGAAGTGACCCGTGCGCGCAGCGCAGTGCTCGACGCCAGCCGGACCGAAAAAGGCGCCGTCAATGTCAGGAGTCCGAGCGCCGGTCGCGTGCTGCGTGTGCCGCAGGAGAGTGAAGCCGTGATTCTGGCGGGTACGCCGATCGTTGAGGTTGGCGATCCAAGTCACATTGAGATCGTCGCCGAATTCCTGTCGCAGGACGCGGTACGCATGAAACAAGGCGCCGCGGCGCAGATCGAGAACTGGGGCGGCCCGTCGCTGCCCGCCGTCGTCGAGCGCATCGAACCCGTCGCACGCACGAAGATCTCCGCGCTCGGCGTCGAAGAGCAGCGCACGAACGTCATTCTTCAATTCACGGATGCCGCGACGGATACGCCGCGAGCTCACGATTTCCGCGTCGATGTACGAGTCGTCCTCGGTGAAGCGAAGAACGCTGTGCGTGCGCCGCTCGGCGCGCTGTTCCGCCGCGGCGACGGCTGGGCGGTCTACAAAGTCGTGAATGGCCGCGCCGTGGCGACGGAGGTCGTTCCTGCGGAAGCGGACGGGCGCTTTCGCGCGATCACCTCAGGACTCGCTGAGGGCGACCATGTCATTGTGTTTCCGAGCGGCGAGATTACGCATGGAGCTCGGGTGAA